>JBBDNC010000149.1:8632-15399 GCA_040877875.1 Balneolaceae bacterium
ATTGTAATCGCAAAAGATACGATTTCAGGATGAAAACCCACAGTCAAAGTATCCTTGAAAATATTACCGGTTGAAATAGTGAAACCTGACAATCCGTATCATGACAAGCATTCGATATCGGCGGGACAGAAGAATTTTTAATTACCGGAAATGGGCTCCTCTATTATCCCGCGAAGTAATAAACAGAAGTCCAACCATAGCTATGTGTCCGTTTTTTAAAAACCCCCGAAGATAAAAGACTCTGCCTTCAGCACCCATAAGAGTGGGGTTGACATGACACGAGAACGATACTGCGAAATTAAAAGTTATCCTACATATCCTTGGAACCGGTACATAAAATGGGGAAAACAGAATTGGAAATCCTGACCGGGCCTGCCAGAAAACTGCCTGTGATCAGGTGTTGGAATGAATCAAATAAAAGATGGATGATATTTTCCGGTCTCTTTTCGGAAACATATTTCCTTTCACTATGTTGTCATATTCTTCGAATCATCAAACTCTTTGAGTCAAAGAACCAACCTGTATTTTATTCATGGAAACTCTTATAGTCGGATCCAATACAACTCCCCAGAGGATTCTGGAAGAAGCACTTCAAAAACGAAACCATTCGGTAAGAATAGGCTCTCCTTCTGACAAAACCCTCAAGCAGATTAAGGAATCCCCGTATTCTTTTGTTGTATTCAGTGAATTCGATGACAAAATTCTGGATTTTTCCAGAAAAGTTCGTGCGGCGGATTTTGAAGACAGAATCACTATGATCACCATTCTCGATCAGGATAACATCGGCCGTTTTGATGAAGTCTTGAAAGCCGGGATCGATCAGTGTATCGTAGAGTCTCTCTACAACGAACAGCGGCTGGATGTTCGGCTGGCTTTTGCAGAAAAACTGGCCCGCGATAAAGATCAACGAAGCATCGTTGAGCAAAAGCTCCGTGAAAGTGAAGCCCGTTATCGTAGTATTCTTGAGACTACCGTAGATGCAATCATCACCATCAACGACCGGGGGGAAATCAGAACCTTCAACCAGGCGGCCGAAAAACTCTTTCAATATGAGGTTTCCGAAGTAGTCGGCAAGAATGTAAAGGTCCTTATGCCGGAACCCTATAAAAGTGAACACGACGACTATATAAAAAACTATCTTCAAACGGGTCACAGGAAAATCATTGGAATCGGACGGGAAGTGACCGGGAGAAGAAAAGACGGCTCGACGTTTCCCATGTACCTGGCGGTCAGTGAAGTCAAACTCCCCGACCAACGCATTTTTACCGGTATTATCCGAGACATCACCGAACAACGAAGGCTGGAACAGGAGATCCTCCGGATCAGTGAACATGAACGGCGGCGGATTGGACAGGACCTGCATGACGGGCTTGGGCAAATGCTAACCGGAATCGGCCTGATTAGTAAAAATATTGCCGAACAACTCAGTAAGGAGGAACACGCCTTGTCTGAAGAAACACAGGAGGTTACAACGTTGATCCGTGAGGCCGATCAACAGGCAAGGGAACTTGCGCGCGGACTTGTTCCCGTCGAATTTGATACGGAAGGCCTATCTGCAGCTCTGGAGCGGCTGACCTCCCACGCAAAAAAACTCTTCGACATTCAATGTACATTTAAATCGTCCGGTAAAATTCAATTCGAGGATCCCACGAATGTTACACATCTGTATAGAATTGCCCAGGAATCGGTCAGCAATGCGGTGAAACACGGAAATGCATCCAGTGTGCACATTCAGCTTTCCGGCACAGATCATCATATCAGATTGAAAGTCCGGGATAACGGAAACGGATTCCCGGACGATTGGGATGAGAAAGGAGGCCTTGGAGTTCGTATCATGCAGTTCAGGGCGAGCCTGATCGGGGCAAACCTGGAGGTTTCCGATGCCGAAGGAGGAGGAGCACTGATAACGTGTACCCTGCCCATTATTCGATCAACCGCACAAAACAATAAAAAGTAAATCCAATGGCAAAAAAACAACAAATCTATATTGTCGATGATCACCCCCTGATGCGCAAGGGAATGGCCATGACTTTGCAGGCTGAACTGGAATTTGAAGTTTGTGGTCAGTCGGAAACTGCGGAAGAAGCACTTGGAGAAATCATCGAACTTAAACCGGACGCCGCTGTCATTGACATTTCATTGCCGGGAATGAATGGTATAGAACTGATAAAAAATATTTTACATCAACTGCCCGATCTAAAAGTTCTGGTTGTTTCCCGGCACGATGAGGAACTCTATGCCGAACGGGCCATACGGGCCGGGGCCAAAGGATATCTGATGAAACTTGAAGCCGGCGACATACTCGTTACAGCCGTCCGCCAGATATTAAATGGAGGAATTTATCTGAGTGATAAAATCGGTTCGCAAATGATTATGAAAATGACTTCGGGTAAACACACGGGTTCCTCCAATCCGCTTGAATTGCTCAGTGACCGGGAACTGGAAGTATTTGAGTTGATCGGCAGGGGTGAAACTACCAATGAAATTGCTCAAAAGCTTCATGTATCCGTAAAAACCGTTGAATCCTACCGGGCCAGAATTAAGGATAAGTTACAACTGAAAAGTGCAAATGATCTCCTCCGCCGTGCCGTTCAATGGGTAGAAGACAGTAATAAGTAATAGAAGTGAGAAGTTGCTCGGGCTTGAATAGGGTTGACAGATTTAATGAATGTGTGACGTTGGGTCGGCCAATTAAAATGTATCCCTCAGCATCTTCTTGAGTAACCAAAAGAAGTAGAGATTGCTTTGCACCCTTCTTCCTCGCGTGTTCAAAATATGTCTCTTCACTTTCTGTAAATGAGCCCATTACCCGGTAGATACATCAGATGAGTACTCTGATCGCTTTATGCACAAAAGGTTGGGCCGTGTTCTGCCGGATTCAAAACACCTTCTCACTTTTCACTTCTTCCTTGTAGGGAATCCCCCCACATCCTGCACAGGTGAAACCTGATATCAACTTCAGGAGCACACTGTCATGCCGTTCCCCTCTTTTTGGTGAAATTAGTCACGGATTGTTGAAAAGACATCAACAATTATCAAAAACAAACAATCAGACACAAATAATTTTCCAACAACCCATCACCCACAGACAGATATGAAAACACGAATCACCACTCTCACAATATTGTTCATCTCTCTTCTATTTTTAGTCGGAGAGACGCTAAATGCACAGCAATCACGGGACCTGCAATATTACCGGTCACCGGATAAAACGGGACTCAATGTATTTGAATCTCCCAAAACAACAGATGTTATGTTTGACGGGATCAACGTTCGGCTCGGCGGAGCAAACACCCTTCAGTTCCAGGGTTTGGACCACAGCAATGACGGCGTTGGCGAACTCAACGACCTCGGCTCGAATTTTAACCTGGCCACATCCAACCTCGACCTGGATGTTCAGCTTCACAATGGGCTGAGGATGCATCTTCGAACATTCTTGTCATCGCGTCACCACGCAGAAGCGTGGGTGAAAGGAGGCTATTTGCAAATCGATCGGCTCGACTTTATCCAGGAAGGATTTATGTCCGAATTGATGGACAAGATTACCGTTAAAATCGGCCATATGGAGATCAACTATGGTGACAACCACTTCAGGAGAAGTGACAACGGCCAGGCATTGTACAATCCGTTTGTCGGCAACTATATCTTGGACTCATTTACCACAGAAGTGGGTGGCGAAGTTTACTTTAAAAACAACGGATTCCTTGCTATGGTAGGTCTTACCAATGGCAAACTGAATCAAAGTGTCGTCAAATCCGATATAGATGAAAAAGCTTCCTTTGTTGCAAAACTGGGATATGATTCACAGATCAATGAGGATATGAGAATTCGTCTGACCGGTTCCATTTACACTTCTCCGGAATCCCCTGCTGTATACCTATATTCCGGCGACCGTGCCGGAGCTCGTTACTATGACGTAATGGAAGGCAGCTTCAGAAGCGGCCGGTTCAATCCCGGATTCGGCAACGAGATCACGGCGATCATGATCAACCCTTTCATCAAATACCAGGGCCTGGAATTCTACGGCGTGTATGAAAATTCAACCGGGAAATCCATCAGTGAAACTTCAACCCGTACCTTCAACCAACTGGGCGCTGAACTTCTCTATCGATTCGGTGCAGAAGAAAAAGTATACCTGGGCGGCAGATATAATCTTGTAACCGGTGAAATTGCCAGCGGTGATGATGTTGAAATCACCCGGTTGAACATCGGCGGTGGCTGGTTCATGACGAGTAACGTTCTGGCCAAGCTTGAGTATGTGACCCAGCAGTATAATGACTTCCCGTCCGGCGATCTGCTTGCGGGGGGTGAGTTCAGCGGGATCATGCTCGAAGCCGTTATCAGTTTCTAACAGGATTTGACTGTACAACCTAACATCAGACATTCACGGGCAGGACAGCAACGTCCTGCCCTATTTAAAAGGAGCCTCATCATGTTTATTCGTCATTTATTGAAAACGACATTCATTTTACTGTTAACCCTTATAACCGGCCTCGCGGCTGCACAGGATATTTCCCTGAAACTACTGCCGGATTCCGAAATCTCTATTGAAGGTACGTCCAATGTACGCGACTGGGATGCAGATGTAACCACGATCCATGCCGAATTGATACTCAACGGCTTTGAAGAGAGTGATGGAATTCAGAATTTATCTCCCGCTCATTTCAAAACGCTGACTTTGAGAATGCCAGTAAAAGGTATTGATGCCGGCGGACGCAGCCTCACGAACAACATTCAAAAGTATCTGAAGAAAGACGACTATCCCGATATCACCTTCAAGTTGAATAAAATTTCCGAGGTGCAGGTGAATGACAGTGAAGTCATCCTGACTGCTGACGGGGTGATCAATGCCGCGGGCAAAGACCACAGCGTCACCCTGAAAGTCAACGGATCGACAGACAACCAGGGAACTCTCGTATTTTCAGGCACCCAGGAACTTAAAATGACCGACTTCGATATCGAACCGCCGACCGCCATATTCGGTACGGTACGAGCAGTCGATGAATTCAGTGTCCATTTCTCTGTTAAATTCCAAAATTAAACCGTTTCCAAGCAGGCATTTGAAAATCCATTAATCCAGAAAACGATGTACATCTGCCGTCTCAACCCTCTCACAATTTTTTGCTTCATACTGTTCGCAATAATGAGCATGGATGTGGGAGATCTCTTCAGCCAGTCAAGCATCCAGGCTGAGCCCGAGAGCCGCCTCTGGATTGAAGGACGTTCAAATATCAATCAGTTCGAATGTGTAGCGGGAGAATATAAAGCCCGGGCAACACTCGGAGATGAAGTTGAGGATCAAACACTGGCTGAAATTCCGAGCGGAAACCTTCAAATTTACATCAAGATTCCAGTCAGGGAATTCGACTGTGGACGGAGTCGAATGAACCGTGATTTTTACGAAACGATGAAATCTGAAGAACACCCCCACATCAGTTTTACCTATCAGAAAGCCGTCACCCAACAAGTTCCGGAAAATCCGGACGACCCCTGGCTCCTCGAGGTTCACGGTGATTTAAGTATTGCGGGGACTACACTATCCATTACGTTTGGTATGAAAGGTTACCTAATGCATGATGGGAAAATGCGTGCAATCGGGAAAAAACCCTTACGTATGACGGACTACAACATTGAGCCTCCAACCGGGCTTTTTGGATTGATCAGAGCCCAGGATGAACTGACTGTACACTTTGATCTTTATGCAAGCCGGATGAAAGTTCCCGACAAATCAAAATCCGGCAGGTGAAAAGTCATGTTGAAATCCATACTTGAGAGCGTGATAAACCAGCCTGATCGATACAATAATAAACTCTGGACCTACCGGCTATCCGGGAATATGCTTGAAATCATGGCCAGGCCAAAGTACAACCAGGATCCCGATCTCTATAGAATGGCCGTGATTCGTTCCGGACAGGTGCTTCAGGCCTTCTACCAGCAAGCCCGGTTGAAAAATCAGCGAACCATGATTCAAAGTTTTCCAAATATGGAGGAAACCAGTCTGGTAGCTGTCATTCGGTTGTTAAAACCGGATGAAGGGGCAAAATCAAAAACATCAGATTATTTTAAAAATGAGCAGGAGCCGGAAGAGTCCCATCCGTCTATGAATCCACAAACGCTCATAGCCATAGCCTCGCATTACGGGATGTTCCTTCATCCATTGTGTACAGACTCTTCCGACCTCCCAAAACAGGAATTGATCTTTTCGGAATTGTCGATCGACCTCGCCGGCCGTTCCTGTTTCGGGCTTTGCAGTACCAGCGATAATCCTTTCATCTGGCTAAAAACCGGTTACTGGTTCGAACGGATCCGGCAACTCTCGGAAAGCAATGGATCCTTATCCATGCCCTCCATCCATGATGAGATTTCAAAGGAGAAGCGATCCGGAATGTGTTTTATGTTCGAGGATTGCCCCTTTGTCCAGGCCCTTGTACTGTCCTGATATTCAGCAGACAAAAACCTACCACTTTAATTATCATTTAACAATAGTTTGAAGCGGGAATAGCTCAGGGGTAGAGCATCAGCTTCCCAAGCTGAGGGTCGCGGGTTCGAATCCCGTTTCCCGCTCAATTGACTGCCTCTTTCATCCACTATTGGATAAAACTGAACCTGTCGAAGAGCCGATGTAATCTGGGTACTTGATTGATGATGGTTCTATCGTGTTTCCCGGAGTCATCCGAATTCGTTTACACGTTAATAAACCACATATCATATATGTTGATGCCTGAATACGGTTGACGTTTTTAGTTAACATGTAACATGTTGGTCGA
>JBBDNC010000150.1:0-2752 GCA_040877875.1 Balneolaceae bacterium
AATGCCAAAAAGGAGCGGTCTCCGGTATTAGCTATTACGGGACAAGTACCTGTCGAACATCTCGGAACCAATTACCATCAGGAAGTAGATTTGACCAAGGTTTTTGATGACATATGCGAGTATCAGGCCATTATCCGTTCTCCTGAAGAAGCTCCGAGAGTTATTTTACGAGCCATGCGGATTGCCATGAACCGGAAATGTGTGTGCCGGGTTGAATTACCTGCCGATATTGCTGAAATGAAAGCCGAGAACAAAGATTTTGTACATAACGTATTTCGTTCAAAATCCACGGTTACACCACCCGATGATGTATTGGGGGAGGCTGTCAAGCTTATCAATAATGCGGACAAGGTGGGGATATTAGCTGGAGCGGGCTGCCGTTCCTCACGCGAAGAAGTACTCCAATTTGCAAAGAAATTAAATGCTCCAATTACCCACACCGTACGAGCTTCAGATATTTTTGACCACAACAGTGAAAATGTGGTAGGCCTGACCGGGCTTATAGGAAATCCTTCCGGTTACAAAGCTGTGATGGGTTGCGACCTTTTAATTATGTTGGGGACAGATTTTCCTTACACTAAATTTCTACCAGAAAAAACAAAAACCATTCAGGTGGATATTCGGCCGGGAAACATCGGCAACCGTACATCAGTTACGTTGGGCATCCACAGCGACATCATACATGTAGTTCGTTATTTTAACGAGAAATGCATGCCTAAACGGGATGCGGCATTCGTCAAAAAACTAAACCGGGAATTTGTAGAGTGGAAAAAACATAACTGTGAAACTTCTGATGGCGAAAGAGATTTTAACATACTCCATCCTCAAATTGTGGCACGCGAAATTAGCGATATTGCTTCTGATGATGCCATATTTGTGATTGATACCGGTACCTCGGCTATATGGTCCACCAATTTCATGAATTTTCATTCGGGCCGAAGGATCATCGGCTCCTTTAACCACGGGTCTATGGCCGTAGGCTTGCCCGCAGCGATCGGTGCGCAATTGCAATTTCCGAAACGTGAAGTTTGGACACTGGTAGGTGATGGAGCGTTTAATATGTCACTGCAAGATTTTTCCACAGCTGTTGAGTATAACCTGCCCATTAAGATTGTGGTCATGAATAACAAAGAGCTGGGATTTGTGAAGATAGAGATGGAAGAAGCCGGGATGGCCCCTAACTACGATGCCCTGGAAATCAAAAACTTTGACTTCGTGAACTTTGCAAAAAACATTGGTGGTGATGGTGATGAAGTTCGTGAAGTAAAAAATATCATTCCGGCTATAGAGAAAGCCCAAAAATCTAAAAAACCATTCATTATCAATGCCCATGTAACTCCAGGAGAGTTGTCACTACCTCCGCAAATTGAATTTGAGCAAGCCAAAAACTTTGGTATATCAAAAATCAAGGAGGTCATTAAAGCAATAAAAGGCGATAAAAGGCAATGGGATAATATTAAGAATGAAATTGAAGCCTTCTTCGATAAGGGATCCTGAAAATATCAACAATGCACAATCGAATAGGCGGCTCTGCCCAAGATTGAGCGGAGTGCGCCTCTCACACCACCGTACGTATACTTACGCTGAAGCCTCAGCATAGGCGCTACGTGTAGCGTATAAGGCGGTTTGTTACCTTGACCTGATCTGGTGATAGAGTTCCCAGCCGGGACAGTGCCCGATTGATCACAGGTATTGGCAATTCTTAAGCAGATCCGATGCCTGCCAAGAGACTTATTTAATCAACTATTAACATTACCCTCCTCTACTTGTCTTAGGTCAGTTTATCACCTTTTTGTATTGCCCCAAATTATTATTTGACTCTCGACCATGGTACAGGGCTTATATTGTGGGTAAAGCAATTATAAGCAACAATATTTGGCCATGATAAAATCAATAACCACCCTGTTAACATCGGTAATACTCGTATTAGGTTTAGCACTTCCGTCTCACGCTCAAAATGAAGCAGAAAAGCAGAAAGCCACAGCTACCGGCCAGCAGATCACACTAAAAATAGAGGGAATGGCCTGCAGTTATTGTGAGCAAAGCGCCAAAAACGCTCTCGAAAAGCTGGAAGGTGTTAAAGTAGATGAAGTCAGTGCTTCGAAAGGCATTGCCCGGTTAACCTACACCGGCAGCGAACCGATTAGTGATAAAACATTCAAAGGGACCGTAGAAAATGCCGGTTACAAATTGAAAAAAGTCCAGCGGAAAGAAAATCAAGATACAGAGGAAGGGGGCGGCCGGTGACGTTTCAGCTGATCCTTTTATTGATCGTGGTCAGCCTGTTCTTGCATACGCCCTGGGAGTTGGCACAGACCAAAGCGTTGAGTACGTGTGCCGGCAAACCATGGCGGCTCCGGTTGGGCAACTGCTCCATAGGTATTGTATCCGATGTATTATATACCGTGGGCCTGTATTACCTGATAAGCTGGTGGCTCACGGATGAGGTGTGGTTACATAAGGCAGGCATACTGCACTATGGATTTGTTTTGATCGTAAGCTTTATCGGAGCCTATTTGACTGAACTTGTCGCACAGCGACTGGACTGGTGGCATTTCATTCGGAAAGTGCCTCATTTCCCGAAAAGTCTGGGAGATGTGGCCGTAACTCCGGTGTTACAATTGCCGCTCCTGGTGGCACTAACTTATTTATTAACGCAATTCATCCTTTTTTAACTCAAACTCAACATTCAAAAAACAACCATTATGGAAAAATTAAAATTCAATATTCCCGACTTGCACTGCGAAGGCTG
>JBBDNC010000151.1:0-15187 GCA_040877875.1 Balneolaceae bacterium
AGGGTAGCTACCCTGATTATCGCGTCAATATTTGGTCGAAGTTAACGTCGACCAACATGTTACATGTTAACTAAGAACGTCAACCGTATTCAGGCATCAACAGATCTCTGATTAAAACGTTTGGTAGATCATCATAGCAGCGACGATAATAACAAGGACCGAAAACCATTTCTGCAGAATGTGTTCACTGACAATTTTTGTAATCCTGACACCCGCATATCCCCCTGCCAATGCCCCGATAATCAGGGGAAGGGCTGTTCCGAAATCAACACTGCCGAGGGCATAGGGAGTTAAACCTGTTCCACCATCCGTGAAAAGTGCAAACTGCAGCCACCCGGATAATGAAATAATGACAATGGCCAGGGAAGAGATACTGACTGCCCGGCTGATCTCGATCCGGTACACCAAATTCATAATGGGGACCATCACCCCTCCTCCCCCGACCCCCGCAAGTGCCGCTACAAAACCTCCGAATCCACCGGTAAGGCTCGCTTTATCCCACAAAACCTTGTCGGGATTCACTTTCGCGTCTCCACTCGCTTTTCGATTTCCCCTCCGGTAAAACATGGCCGACACAAATATCAAAACAACTGCAAAAAGTGTTACAAACACCTTTTCGGTATAGAAGGGAGACACGACAACCATCTTGCCAAGGTATACACCTGCTGCCCCCAAAATTCCCACTCTCAGACCTTGTTTTAAAAAATGATTGTGTTGACGGAATTGCTGGACGGAACTGCTGAATGAAGCTGTAAAAGTACAGAAAAGGGAAGTACCGATCGTCCAGGTGACAGGATTTAATACTTCCTGGCCACTAAAAATAAAATAGAGAATCGGGGTAAACAGGATCCCTCCTCCTACCCCGAACAATCCGGCAAGAATCCCCGCAACAACCCCGAGACATAACAGCAGAAGAAAAATCATAGATCTCAATTAGTTTGGTTCGACTTCCTTAACTACAAAAATGAAATATTCCGGCAAAACGCTCAAAGGTAGTGAAGTTTATAGTTTTTAAGTAAAACCAAGCTGCCGGAAATTCAAACAATGTAAGGAGTGCGGTGTCGATTATCTATTGCCTGCCGGGCACTTTGCCGTATCCGCTTTCATGATTTTACGTGCGAAGCGCTCGACAACAACCCGGGTGCATGATTCCCCCGGTAATTCACAAAAGCCATACTGATTCCACGCAACACACATTATCCGTACCACTCGCTGGTTGTCCATTGTCCTTCAAATTACGACCTTTCCTGTATGAGGCAATCCAACGTTCAATTTACCCCGCCGTCTGTACTTGAAAAAATCGGTTTCGACGTCATACGTGAAACCATCGGCAATCATTTGTACACCCCCGAGGGGAAAAGACTTCTCAACGAGATGAAACCGTCAGCCGACGAAGAGACGGTGAGGAGATTACAACAGGAATCTGCCGAAATGCTTGGCTTCCACCGGGAGGATCGGTCACTGCCCTTTACCCCTCTTGAATCTATTCACGAATGGCTGGACCAGTCCGGCGCCGAAGGATCGGTATTAAACCTTCAGGCGTTTCAAAAGATCCGGAAGCACGCTCGTCTCGCCCGTGTTTTGAAGACAACCTTTGAACAGGAAATTGAATCGAGTCCGGCACTGTATGATATATCAGCCGGTTTACAGCCCTTGAAAAAGCTGGAAGACGCCATTCGTAAAGTGGTAACGGATGAGGGGAACATGAGGCACGATGCAAGTTCCGGGCTCAAATCCATCCGCTCAAAATTAAATAACCGTAAACAGGCATTGCGAAACACGATTGAGCGTATTTTTAAAAAAGTGTCCTCCGGGGGAATGGCCTCCGACGAAGGTCCCACGATTCGGAGCGGGCGGATGGTCATTCCTGTCCAGGCCGAATATAAACGAAAAGTGGACGGCTTTATCCACGATGTTTCAGCCAGTGGTCAGACGGTTTACCTGGAACCTGTTGAAGCTCTGCAGATCAATAATGATATTCGCCAGCTTGAAATCAGCGAGAAACAGGAAATTGAACGCATCCTGCGCAACCTGACCGATCAGGTTCGGGAGCACCGGTCTATATTACAGGATAACGCCGGGATCCTGGGTAAACTCGATTTGATAGCTGCCAAAACCCGGGCCTCTCTGAAATGGGAGGGGACGATCCCTCGCTTGTCAAAGGACGGATCGATCCATATCATCCGGGGTTTTAATCCGAAATTACTTCTTAAAAACCTCCAGCTAAAGCCTGAAAATAGGGAACAGGTCGTTCCCCTCGACCTTGACATTGCCGGTGAGGAACGGGGGATCATTATATCCGGACCCAACGCAGGAGGTAAGTCTGTAGCTCTGAAAACAGTGGGAATCCTGAGCTGCATGTTCCAGTGCGGGATCCCTCTTCCCGTTGAGCAGGATTCACGTTTACCGGTATTATCCGGTATCTATCTGGACATGGGAGACGAGCAGTCTATCGAAAACGACCTGAGCACTTTTTCTTCACGCTTGCAGTGGATGCATCAAACACTTGAAAACCTGGACCAAAACGGACTGGTCCTGATTGACGAAGCAGGTACCGGAACAGATCCTGAGGAAGGAGGTGCCCTTTTTCAAGCCTTTATGGAAGCAGTCCTTGAACGGCCCGCGAAATTCATTGCAACCACCCACCACGGAGCATTAAAAGTATTTGCACACGACCATCCGCAGATCGTAAACGGGGCCATGGAGTTTGACCAGAAAACCCTTGCCCCGACCTACCGGTTTCGAAAGGGGATCCCCGGAAGCAGTTATGCCTTTGAAATCGCCGGGCGCATGAATCTGTCTGCTTCGATACTGGAACGGTCCCGGCAATTGCTGGGAGAACAGCGTGACCGACTGGCCGATCTTTTGCTGAGTCTGGAGCGAAAATTAAAGGAATCTGAAGAAACCCGGTCAAAGTATGACAAACTACAACAGCAGGCTGAAAAACGTGTAGAGGCTTATCAAAAAAAATCGGATGAACTGGAGCGTCAGCGAGCCGCCAGTCTGGAAAAAGCTTACAGGGAAGCCGATGAAATCATGAAACAGGCTAACCAAAAAATCGAACAGGCTGTAGAGAAGATTTCCAATCTGGATCAGCAGGATTCCGGCCGGATCCGGCAAATCCGCAGTGAAGTTACCGAACACAAAAAGAAAATTCGGGAGAACCTGTCGGAAAAAAGCCGGCGGACCATTCAACCTGACCATCGTAAGGACCCTCCCGAAGTCGGTGATCAGGTACGGCTGGCCGATGGGGAGACAACCGGTGAATTGATAGAAAGAAACGAAAAGCAGGCGGTCGTCCTCGCGGGGGGCTTAAAAATCAAAACACAATATAAAAACCTGGTAAAAACCTCGTCCGACAAAAAGAAGTCCAAAACCAAAAAATGGAAAGCCGGCTCGTGGACCTCCTCGCTTACTCAAAAAAAAGTGGGCCCTTCGTTGAATATCCGAGGCTGTCGTGGGGATGAAGCAGTCAAAAAGGTCCTGCATTATCTTGACAATGCCATTGCCGCGGGATTTCATGAAGTCGATATCATTCACGGCAAAGGGGAAGGAATCCTGAAAAAACTGGTTCATGAATATCTTGAGCAGAGAAGTGAAGTGGCTGAATTTGACCTGGCCCCTCTCGAACGCGGAGGGGCAGGATGTACGGTGGTAAAGTTCAAGGCCTAAGCATCACCTTTCACTGACGCGGTTCAACGCTGCACCGAGAATCACAGAAAGAATATTTATCTGCCGTTGCATCGTCTCTTGAGGCGTTGCACCTTCTTCCCACCCTACCCACAGGCCCCTCATTGCGCCTTGCAGGCCCGGTGTAACTCACGCTCAATAACGTGACCGTTTTTTAAAAAATGTAAATAGCCGGTTCCCGGAGGATGAGAAGTCAGGTCATTTGACTGGAAGAAAGAGATTTCTTTCTTTTTTATGATATATTTTCACGAGTTCATCGAGTCCTAAAAAAGTACAATGTACTCTAATTATCTGCATCTTCCCGGCTTAACCGGCTCCCTTTTTTATTTCAGCTTGATATGGCTATTCCTGGTATCCGGGCCTATGTCAGGGATAACGGCAAATGCTCAACCCACGGATGCGACACTGCGGGTCATTGTGATTTCGGAAGATGAAGGCACACCCGTTACAGGTGCCAACATCTTACTGACAATTCCCGAAGGAGATACCCTCCGGGCCGGTGTAAGTGATATAGACGGTTTTTACGAATTTTCAGGAATCCCGCCCGGCAATTACCAGATTCACATCAGCTATATAGGATTTGAAACCCAGCGTGAGACGATCACCCTGGAGGAAAGTGAAACACGGATCCATAGAAGTGAACTTGTTACCTCCGTGTCAGAACTCGACGAGTTGGTGATCGGGGTCATACGGGGCGCCGTCCGACGGGAGGCCGGCATGCAAACCATTACCTCTGTCGATCTGGATCGGATTCCCACTCCGGGGCCGGGGGGAGACCTAACCGTATACCTGCAAACCCTTCCGGGAGTTGTTACTAGCGGAGATCGGGGGGGAGAGATGTATATCCGGGGAGGGACCCCGGCTCAGAACCTTATGCTTGTCGACAAGATGCCTGTCATCAAGCCTTTTCATATTTCAAACCTGTTTTCGGCATTTCCTCAGGAGATCATCAGCAGTGTAGATATGTATGCAGGTGGATTCGGTGCTGAATATGCCAGTGCCACCTCATCCGTGCTGGATGTGAGCCTCCGTCAGGGAAATATGAGGAACTTCCAAAGCCAGGCGGCAGTCAGCCCTTATATGTCTTCCTTTCAGGCCGAAGGACCCCTGACGACAGACAAAGCCTCCCTGCTTGTAATGGGACGTTATTCAACAATTGAACAAGCAGCCCCTCCCCTTACCGGAAAAGAGGTCCCGTTATTATTCCATGATATGACAGCCCGTTTATCCATCAACTGGGAAGGTATTACCTGCAGTGTTACAGGACTCAATACATTTGACCGGGGAAAAATCAATCCGCAAAGGGAGGTGAGGCTGAGTTGGAGCAATACCACCATCGGGACCCGTTGCCTCGGGTATGCTGAGGAACTCCGGCACGCTGTGGACTTTACAATCGGGTATTCCGGGTATCAGAGTTCTGAAACGGGAATTGACAATACCGGCCGCAGTGCCGGAGTACAAATGGGGTTTTTACGGATGGATAACGGGGGGGATCTCTTTGGTACCCCTGTTAACTATGGCTTTCAATGGATTCTTACTCGATACAATGCCCAATTGGATGATCCGTTTTCGGAAATCCGGAATTCCGGTGTCCGGTTTGCGGACCTTGGATCTTCCCTGGAAATCTTTACTTCTGTCTTCAGCGGATATCTGTCGACGAACTGGCAGCCTCGTGAGGATCTCACGATCACTCCCGGGTTGACGACCCAGATCAGGCAGAGTTATTTGGCACCTACAGTGGAACCCCGACTGAGGGTAACCTGGAGCCCGGGTGGAAGCGATCGCCAGGAAGTCAGTTTAGCGGCTGGAAGATATTTTCAAATGATGGACGGCATTACCGATGAACGGGATGCCGGAACTGTTTTTTATGTTTATAAACCGGTTGACGAGGGAGATCCCCTGCCCGAGTCTCTTCATGCCATTTTGGGATATCGTAGTGATCTCAGCAGAAATTTAACTGCCAATCTCGAAGGCTATGCAAAAAAACATAAAAATATTCCTGTCGCCGAATGGACAAGGGAACCGGGAAATACCATTCGGACGGCCCAGGCCGACGGTTTTACGTATGGACTGGATCTGCAATTCGAGGCGGATCTGAATTCCTTTTACTTTTCACTCGGATACGGCTGGTCGCAGGTCACCTATGAAGCTTTAAGTGAGGACCTGGTTGCATGGGTAGACGAGCCCGTTTTCCGATACCATCCGTCTCATGATCGCCGCCACCAGTTAAATCTGCTTTCAAGCTATCATATTGCCGGATTTACTTTCAATGCAAGCTGGCGTTTCAACAGCGGGGCTCCCTTTACCCAGATCTTTGCGTATGATATGATCCTGAATGTTCCGAAACAGCATCCCCTGGCCGACCGTGGCAGAATTGTCACCCTCTATTCGGAACCGTTCGACGGAAGAATGCCAAGTTTTCACAGGCTGGATGTATCGGTCGACCGCTCATTCCAGATTCTTCCCGGCCTGGAATTGGAGGCGGAACTGGGTGCGATCAATGCCTATAATATCAGAAATGTCTTTTATTTTGATGTAAATACCCTCCAGCAAGTTGACCAGATGCCGCTGCTGCCCTATATGTCGATCGGGGCCCGATTCAACTGATCTTTGGAATGGAATAGAACCTGTCATAAAAATATGTCCTCTATTAAATTTTATACTCTCCGCCCGAATCCCGATTTGACCCGGCCAAAGTCAATGGGTTCTTCATGGCCCTTCCTGATCATTGTCTGGCTTTCCCTGACCCTCCTCGGTACAGGCTGCGGGGACCGCAGCATTGATCCTTTCGAGAGCGATACCGGGCATTATTCAATTTACGGGGCCCTTTCAGTAAATGAGAGGCCGAATTACATTCGTATAACGGATTTGAGTATGCCTTTCTTAAAAGATTCCACGCAGATGGATAACGTAACGGTCACCTTTGAAGACCTCGGCGGGAACATCCACACGATCTTGCAGGACACGATCGTTGAGTTTTCCGGCAATTATACCCATAACTTTATTTTAAATGAAAATCTGGAATTGGACAGCCGCTACCGTCTGACCGTACAAGGGCCAGAGGGGATTACGGCCAGCAGTATTGCCACGACCCCGTTACGGACTGACTTACAGATCGCTGCAACCGATTCAACCGACTGCCCGGATCCTGGCCAACCTATACTTGGGTCGGATTCCCGGTCTGCTGACCGTTTAAATGAAGAATGCGATGAAGAACAGGTTCGTTGCAGAATTCCGATTGATTTTACCTTCAAGAACATTCGGCATCCCGAAACCGTCCGGATGGAAGTCGGATTTATGCATAACAACGAAATACACTGGTCCGAAATCGGCATTGTCGATCAATTATCTCACAACATAAATGAGAATGAGATGCATGTGCGAATGAGCCCCCGTGACCTGCTGATCGAAGTTTTTACTCCGCCGTCATTGATTGACAGTTACACACCGGATCCCCGCAGGGTCACTCCACTGGTACAATGCCATGAACTTGAATCCGTGATTGTCCGGGGCCGTTACAGGCACTTCGGGCCGGAATGGGAAAACTGGCAGGGAATCCACCCTGTAACCGGAACGAACGATCCTTTAAAAGTGCAGGATGTGGAAGGTGGGCTGGGCATTTTTGGGGCTTTTCATGCCGGCACTTTTTCGTTTAAAGTGGATACGACATCCAACTGAAAATTGAATGGAATGATTTTCTATTTCCGGTTCCAGTCAATTCAACTCCAGTGGAATCCCTCCCGTTCATATTTCACAACCTTTTCCACGATTCAGCCTTCAGCATTGATCCCTCAAAATCCTTAGAACCGAGTTCCAGCTCCCTTCAGCCTGATAATCGGCAGACAGGTTTTCTTCATACATTTTTTGAGTCACCCCGGCACTGGCTGACACCAGGACCTTCTCGTTTAAATCAAGATCCGGGAATGCGGTTTGGGTTCGCACAACCGAGCCTCTTGAATGGAACAACACGGCGTCGGGCGGGTTCTGCTGAACGGACTTTCGTTTTTGTTCCAGCTTCTTCTTGTTCATTTGAACCGGCTTGCAGACAGTGAATTCGGCAACCGGCATTTCCAATTCCTGAAGCAGACCCGGCATTTCCTCGCTTGCATGTTCCGCACAAGGATACAACGTCTTTCCACTCACACTGATACGAAGCAGAAATTCCATAAGGTCGATCGGGCTTGCATCCTGCCGGGGCTGGATGGCCGGAATCCCTTCCTTTTCCAGCAAATCCGCCTCAGGCCGGTGCATCACCAGATGAATCTTTCTGCGCATCAACTCCCTCATCTTTTTCTCTTCCATCCATCTCAAAAAATATCGCGCATTTCGCATACCCCCGTAGATAACGAACCGAAAAGAATCGACTGCCTGTAACAGAGAATCTTCCTGCTCCGGATCCACGCTGTACCGGTATTTTTCAAGGGGAAGGCTCAGGCAATCCAAACCCGAGTTCTGCAATTCATTGAATACAACTTCTGCCTGATCTTTTTCGGCCGTAATTAGAATTCGTTTCATTAACTATATGGATATGTAATAAGGGTACGCAACTCTTCATCCCGCATTTTGATGCGGAGTCAGGTTGAGTGCTTCATGCAGTCAGTTCAGTTTCGCTTCATTATTAAAAAAACTAAAACAGAGAGGCATCAAAGGGTTTATTTAAATCTTTACAGGGCATCGTTCGGATATTTTTCATTGCCACTCATCCATTCCGTATCCACCCTTTGATTTTTAGAGGGCTTTGCAAAACAACGCTCATTTTTTGTACACGCAGTGATTTTGCAAAGCCCTCTTTTATCTTGTTTAAAACAGATAGCCGATACCAATATAAATCCTGTACATCTCATCCGAAAAACCCACTTCTCCGCGAAAAATCAGGTCAGGACTGAAGAGAGCCGTTGATCCTCCAACTCCAAATGTATGCTTCAAATTACTCAAGCTATCTTCAATGGAATCTCTTTCTGAATAAACTCTTCCGGCATCCCAAAAAAAGTGAAGCCCAAACTTCAAATCATAGTCCGGGAACTCCAATACCCAAGCCCGGACTTCCGTCAGACTAAACCAGCGGCTTTGCCCCCGAAACCGGTTTTCAGCATATCCTCTCAATTCATCTTCCGAACCCATCTTCGGCAGAGCCCAAAAGGGAAGATCTCCCGAAGTCATCCGAACATCAAACTGGTGAGCTAATATGACATTGTGGAACAACGGGATGTAATGACGGGTATTTAACCCGATTCTACCGAACCCGTAATCACTAACACCTGACGGGGCTGCTGACACTCGAAATTCATACCTGGACCCATTCCTGGGATCGAATTCATTTTCCCGGTTTTCAAAAACCAGGCCGGTTCCGAATTCATGAATCCATCCGCCCTTCCGGCCAAACGGCCGGTCGGCAGCATAAAAGGAATCCTCTCCGGCAACTTTAGGGCTGTTATAAATCAAGCCATAGGTAAACAGCAGGTCGAGACGTTCATCCCCGAACCACTCCTCCAGGGGTGTCCTTGCAGTATAGTCCAGTTTCACCTCACGATGTTCATAAAAATAGTGCTCCTCATCCCATAAGGATCGACGAAAACCAGTGTGATTTCCAACCCCGAAGTAATTCTGATTAAAAAAACGTTCCACCCGAAGGTCAAATGTACTTCTAATGGATCGGTTCAGGGAACGTGTACGGTCATACCTGATACGGGAAGAAATCAGTCCTTTTGTAGAAGCAGTGAAAGTGAGCTGAGTCAGATCCAGGAACGGGGAGACCCCGTCACCATAATCGATGCGCTGACCCAGTCCTCCTCCGACAAATCCCAGGTCGGACGTATAGGCAAAAGCCGGTACGAACATATAGTGTACACCGGCCGTTTCAGTATCCGGCTCAACGGGCAGAGTCTGTCCCCTCATATCCAGGGGAAACCAACCAACACAGATCATAGCAGACAATGCAAAGCGAACCATATATTTTTTCATCCGCAAACCTGCAATCCAGCTTTCTCTGACAACGATATCGTTAAAAACCCCATACGATAAGTATTTGCATACAGTTTAAAAAAGCGTTTGATTCTGTTGGGAACAAGAACCTCAAGCAAAGCCCGACTCGCTTTTAGTGAATTCCAAACCACGTCCGAGTGATTTTCTTTTTGCCATAATGAAAATATTTTTTCCAAACTACAAGTTACGAATCTTTAATTGTCAGAAAGAATCATAACGAGCCCTTTTGAATGCGCTGGAATAAAAAAACTTACACACACAAACTGGCTGTAATCGGTGATAGCATGGGACAGGGTTTCCAAAACGGCGGGATTTACCGGACCGATTTGAGTTTTCCCGCCCTGCTTGTACGCTGTTTTGAACCGCCCACTCGCTTTGAAGTCCCCTCTTTCAGCGCCCAGGGCGGAATTCCCCTGAATCTTGAAGTTCTGGTCCGCGGACTCTCCGAAGAGTTCGGGAACACCCTGACCTGGAAACATTATGTTCCGGCAGGAATCCATTTGATTCGAACCCTGAAAAGGATAAAAAATCACTGGGAGGGAAGCTCCAGGGATTTAAGAGTTCCCCGTTCCGAACCCTGGCACAACCAGTCGATTTGGGGATTCGCTGCTAAAGACTCGTGGATGATGACCGAAAAACTCTGCCGGAAGTATATCAGGGAAAACAAGCCGCAGTATACGATATTCAATGTCCTGCCTGATCAGGCGATGTACATTACAGGCCGGCTGGTTTTAAATCCTTCATTCAAGCCCGAATATCAAGATGACAATCAGTTGGAAAATATCCGCCGGCTTCATGAGGACGGGGGGGTTGAAAATCTGATTGTCTGTACCGGACACAATAATTTTGTCGGGGCGCTGAGTGCCTTGAAACTCGTCTATACTAAACCCGATGATCTGGGAGCTTCCAATTTCAACCGAAGCTATACTGTTTACCGGCCAGAGCATTTCGAAAAGGAAATGCGGGGGCTTTTTGAAAAAATCGGAAAACTGGATATCCCGAACATTGTCGTTCCCACTTATCCATACATCACCATTCCTCCGGTCACCCGTGGAGTCAACGAATCGAAAGAGAAAAATCACGACGGTTATTTTGACTACTACACCCGATTCTGGATCTGGGATGAAGATTTTAACCCGAATAAACACCCCCATCTCAATAAAAATGAGGCGATTGAACTCGACCAGCTTGTAGATCAATACAATAACATTATCCGGTCACTCTCGAAAGAATACGGTTTCATTGTGGCTCCGGTCCACAGATATGTCAATGCTGTAGCAAGAAGACGGCTCGGAGTGAATACCGTCAGGCCCTTCCCGCCTGCCTTCATTGAGGCCCTGAAAAGAAATTCAATGACCTCCCACCTGGTCACCCCCGAAGGCAGAGTAAAACTCTCCACCGACTATCTCCGGATAGATGATGAAACCCATAAGCTCATGCAGGGAGGGATCTTCAGCCTGGACGGATTGCACCCCTCCACGATCGGGTATGGCCTGATAGCCAACATATACCGGATGAGTATGGCTGAGGCCGGTGTAAAATTTGATAAACCCATCGACTGGGATTTCGTAATCGAAAGCGATACCCTTGTCTCCGATCCCCCCTATCTGTTAGCCGAACTTCGGCAACTGCTTCGATTCCTCTCTCTCGGAAGACAGGAACGGTTTGTCAGATTTGGAAAAAGCCTGTTACAGCGAATTCTGGAAACCTTTACCCGTCAGAGTGAACAGGTTTAATCCTCACAAAGAGCCCGGGATCCAAATAACCTGAGCCGGTGGATCGGATTGGAAGTTGCTACAGGGTGACTTTCAGGCTTCAGAAGTCGGCTTTCAGTTGTCGGCTACCGGCCGGACAGTTTGTACTGTTGCATTCTTTGCTTATAGAAGCCTGTCCCCCATTCAGGAACTTTAGTAGTAGTTCTGCTGTCCATCTGCGGATCTCATCAAGGAACGGCCATTATTTTTTCCGCCCATTTCAATCCATTTCCAATACAGTCCGGAACGGAAATTCCACCCCGGTAATTTCCGATGAGATAAAGCCCCTGATGTTCCTTTTCAAGTTTATCCACGGCTTCGAGAACCTGCCCGTAGTCGGGACTATACTGGGGAATCGATTTCGGCCAATAGATATGATCGGCCATCACCGGTTCACCGGTCACTCCCAGAATTTCCTTATGTTCTCTATTTACCAGATCCATCAGTTTTTCTGAAGGAAGAGAAGCAAGCCCGGGCTGGCGCCCGCCCCCTGCAAAAGTTGTCAATAATACATGCCCTTCCGGCGCTCGATCCGGAAATAGTGAAGAGTTGAATAGAGTCCCCAAAATCTTTCGATTCTCTTTTTCCGGCACCAGAAATCCAAAACCGTCTAACGGATGCTCTACCTGTTTTCGTTGATATCCGGTAATCAGGATCGACAGCGGCGGATATCCCGCATACTGCAAGACGTCCAGGATCCTCCCCCCTCCGTCTATTAACTGTTCATGAATCCTGTAAAGCGGGACATTAAGAAGGACGATGTCAAACCCTTCAAATTTCTTTCCAGCCGCCTGTATATACCACCCGGCTGACGTATGCTGAAGGCGTGTTACTTCATGATTCAGCCGGACCTCTTTGAGAAGCTGAGTAAGCCTCTCGGGAAGTTGTTTCAGTCCATTTTTAAAAGATACCAACCGGGTTTTAAAATCATGGCCGTTTAGATTTTGCCAGGCTTTGGCAAGGGCTCCGCCCGTCAGAGAACCGTATTTCTGCTCCATTTCAACCATTTTTGGAAATGCATATTTAACGGCAAGTTGCTCCGGAGTCCCTGCATACACACCAGACACAAACGGATCGATTGCAAAGTCCAGAAATTCCCGCCCGACCCGTCTTTCCACAAACGAAGAAAGGGTTTCAGCAGGGTCCTTACCTCTTCCCACAAACGGTTCTTTTAACATCCTGACTTTGCCACCCCGGCTGAACAGTGGAGTTTTGACCCACTCGGATATCTTCATCGGGACCTGAATCAGTTCACCCTCCCGAAGGATGAAACGCTTGTTGCCAGCCTGGCCGGCATCAATCAGCTCCTGATCCAGATTCAGATTTTGTATAAACTGCAATACTTCTTCAGATTTTATCTGCAGGGTATTGGGGCCGTACTCGATCTGCCAGTCGCCTTCCCGAACAGTTTTGATTGAACCACCCGGGTAATTTCTATTCTCAAAAACTACGACCTCGTTTCCTGATTCCTGCAATTTCCAGGCTGAAGTCAATCCCGTGATCCCCGCACCTACAATTGCTATACGCTTGTTTTTCATAGAATTCTGTCTCACGCTGAAACGGGCTTTAGGGTGTTCAGTTTTAATTTAGATTTAATCTATATAATCCTTGCGGTAAAATCTGAAACCTCTTAAATTAGATTTAATCTAAATAAACAAGTCATCATTCATCCATAAACCAGTAAAAATCTGTAGATCTATGAAAGATACAGACCTCTCCCAACTTTTAACAACTCTTCTCCTTTTTCTTTTTCTCGCAACAGGCCTCCGGGCACAAGATCATCAAACTACCTCAGCAGATTCTCTGAATATTCATGATAAACTGATTATGGAACGGATTACCGTTGTCGGAGCCCCTGTCTGGATGAATCAAATTCCCGGAGCGGCCACGTATATTAGTCACGAGGAACTGGAAAAACAGAATCATACGGACATAAACCGGGTACTGCGAAGAGTAAGCGGAGTAAATATTCAGGAAGAAGATGGGTACGGCCTGCGTCCCAATATCGGATTGAGAGGATCCGGTGTTGAGAGAAGTTCAAAAATTACTTTGATGGAAGACGGGGTACTGATTGCACCGGCTCCGTATGCTGCACCTGCTGCTTATTACATTCCCAGCATGGGGCGGATGAGCTCCCTGGAGGTTCGCAAGGGTTCCTCACAAATCAAATACGGCCCCAATACGACCGGTGGTGCCATTAACATGATTTCCACGCCGATTCCCTATCAATTGGGAGGGAGAGCCGAAATCAGTGCCGGCGAACACAATACTCGTAAAATCTATGCGAATGTCGGGAACACACACAAACATTTCGGCTACTTGATTGAAACGCTTCAAATGAGAAATGACGGTTTTAAAAATCTCGATACAGATGACAATACCGGGTTCGATTTCAAGGATTTCATGGGAAAACTGATGTTCCGAACGAATCCTGATGCACCGGTTTTTCAAAAGATCGAGTTAAAATTCGGCTATTACGATGAAATCTCCAATGAAACCTATCTCGGGTTAACCGATGCGGATTATGCCACCCATCCGTTCCGCCGATATGCTGCATCCCAGGTTGATCAGATGGACGCTGAACACGTACAATATCAGGTGCGTCATTTCGCCCAATTTTCCGAAAATCTGGACTTGACCACGACCGCTTACCGGAATGAGTTTGCAAGAAACTGGTATAAGCTGGACAAAGTCGGAGGAGTCAGTATCAGTTCTCTGCTTGCCAGACCGGAGGCTCACCCGGAGCAGATGCATATCGTTCGTGGCGGTAACAGTCTGGGGGGTGCGCTCGATGTAAAAGCAAACAATCGGGAATACTACTCCCTGGGAGTCCAAACGGTCCTTGCGTACAAAAAGAATCTCGGGGAATTGGAAAATAATTTTGAATTGGGGGTACGCCTGCATCAGGATGAAATGGATCGGTTTCAGTGGGTCGACAACTACGATATTCAAAATAGCCGGATGCTATTGGCTCAAAGCGGTACTCCCGGTACCGAAAGCAACCGGATCGAGTCGGCCTCTTCCCTTGCAATCTATCTGCAGGATCAGATCAAATTTAAAGAATGGACTTTCACACCCGGCGTGAGGTATGAAAGTATCACGATGAGCCGTGAAAATTTTGGAACGAACGACCCGCAACGGGCCGGCTCAGATCTTCAGGTCCAGGATAAGTCGCTGGACGTCTTCGTTCCCGGCGTCGGAGTGGTTTACCAGGCCACTCCTGCCCTCTCCTTCATTTCCGGGATTCATAAAGGCTTTGCGCCTCCGAGTCCCGGCTCTTCCGAAGATGCCCGTCCTGAAAACAGTGTCAATTATGAGCTGGGTATGAGATATGCCAGAGAGCACCTGCAAACCGAAATCATCGGTTTCTATAATCATTACAGCAACCTGCTCGGATCGGATCTTGCCGCCGGAGGGGGTGGCGGAACGACTGCACAATTTAATGCCGGTGAAGTACTGGTAAGAGGAGCTGAGGTTACCTTTAATCTGGATATTGCCAAAATGCAAGACGCTGACTATTCCCTGCCCCTTTCATTGAATTATACTCTCACCTATGGTGAGTTCCGGAATACATTCAACAGCGATTTCGGTGCCTGGGGAGAAGTTGAAAAAGGATATGAATTACCCTACCTGCCCCGAAATCAGTTTAATATTTCGCTCGGGTATATCCGGGATGCCTTGTCCCTGGATCTGAACGGTTATGCCACCAGTAAAATGCGTACAGTTGCCGGGGACGGCAGTATCAATCCCGATCAGAGTAC
>JBBDNC010000152.1:0-14979 GCA_040877875.1 Balneolaceae bacterium
CTGACATCCATTAATCCACGCTTTCCACTCTTTCCAGGAATCGGTCGGGCCTCAGAAATCCAACCACTCTGGCGTCATACACTTCCTCCCCATTGCTGTTGATAAATACAATCGTCGGGACTCCCGCAATATCGAACTGTTCACGGAGAGCTTCTGAACGTTCAGAATCGTACTGGGTCATATCCACCTTTAACCGAGTGAATTCCTGCGTAGCATCCATCACATCCGGATCGGTAAAAGTTACCCGTTCCAATTCGAGGCAGGGAATACACCAGTCGGCATAAAAATCCATCATCACCGGCGTACCGTTTTCAAGCGCCGATTCATACCTTTCATCTGTATAAGGTTCCCAAATAATACCGGCTTTTTGAAGATTTTGAAACAAGAGTCCGCCGAGCAAAATACATACAAGGCCTACTGCCCACTTAATCCGGGTAAAGCCTTTTTGCCCCCCGCCCGACCGTTCCAAAAATCCAAGATATATGCCTCCTGCGAACAGTGTTGCAATAACGGCGTGAAGGGTATATGCAGGGTAAAACGCTAATGCAAGATAGAAAAGGGCAACTCCAACCAATACCACTCCGAAAATTTTCTTGACCCATACCATCCAGGTCCCGGATTTGGGGAGTTTGGATAAAAGACCACTGAACGTTCCCAGAATCAGATAGGGAAATCCGAGCCCGAAGGCCATAATAAAGAAGAGGAGAAATCCGAAGAGCGGGTCCCCCTGCGAACCGACAAATGCCAACAGGGCAATGATGGGTGGACCGATACAGGGAGCGGCAAATATCCCGACCACCAACCCGGAAAAAAAGTGTCCGACAACTCCTCCGGTTTTACGCTGGGTTCCGCTCAGTTTCTGCATCCACGACGATGGCGGCTGAAGCTCATAGAGGCCGAACATACTCAGGGCGAGCAAAAGAATCAGGACCCCGATACCGGCCAGCACCCAGGGACTCTGAAGCCAGCTTCCAAACAACGCACCGGTATATGCGGCCGCGACCCCTAACACACTGTACATCGAGACGATCCCGAGTACATAGATGGATGCCATAAAAAACGAATACCTGAGGGTACTCGCCTCCCCTTCTTTACTACCGAAAAGCGAAACCGTAACGGATAACATGGGGTAAACACAGGGAGTCAGGTTTAAGGCTAAACCGATCAGAAAAATTCCTGCGAACGCCCAAAACCAACCCATCGTATCAAATATGGCAGCGATCTCCCCTCCTCCTCTTGCGGACAGAATATCCGTTATGGAACCGGAAGCTGCTTCGACTCCTTCAAAGAGAGCGACATTCAACGGCTGGAAGCCGGTTCCCGGTGCGGTCACTTCAATCGGAATGACCAGATCCACCGTTGTGGGAGCCAGGCATACTTCGTTATCACATGCCTGCAGCCGCAGAGAAGAGGCCAACTCATACTTGCCCGCTTCCAATTCTCCAGAGGCAAATAACGTGATAAAAATCGGAGCCTCTCCTTCATATACATCCACAGGTTCCTCTGCAAAGTCGAACGCATAGGTGACGGGCTCCGGATATTGAATCCCCACAACTCTCAGCCCTTCAATCTCTTCAATATTTAACTCCGTCCCGATCAGAAATTCCATGGAGGGGACATTGGCATTCACATGCCAGTCTTCTTCCAGATTCAACAACACCGCAACCCGAAATTCACTCCCCGCCGGAACTACATTTTGAGAGTGTATCACCTCTATATCAGCCTTGCCCGCACTGGACATACCCCTTGTAACCTGTTGGGCTATTCCCGAGGACGGAATTGAAATGAAGATGAAGAGGCTTAAAAGTAAATAAAAACGAAGCTGAAGCTGTATGAACCTGTCCATTTATTTGAATTCTATAAAGTTTTTAACCACTCGACAGATACCTGTAATTTATTAAGAAGAGATGATACCTTCAGGGTTATTCTTACCTGCTCACTTTTTTGTTTGGGTCAGAACTCTTGTCAAAGTATGGTATTGAATCAACTGCAATCGTCCATCCACCTATTAACGGAAATTGAATTCAAGGGACACCAGGCAAACGGCAAACAGTACCCAAGTTGATGTTGAGTGGAAACACGGCCCGGCCTGAACAAATACGTCTCTTTCTTATGATGCCTTCTCAGCCTGTTCCTGTTTACTCTTGAAAGCCATGGCATAAATTTTCATCTGTTTTACCATCGAGGAAAGGCCGTTGGAACGGGTAGGCGACAAATGTTCTCTCATTCCGATTTCATCAATAAAGTCAGGATTCGCGGTGAGAATCGTATCCGGATCCTCACCTGAATAAAATTTAAGCAGCAAGGCAACCAGTCCCTTGGTAATCGCCGCATCGCTGTCGGCCTTGAAAATAACCTGATTCCCATCCATATCGGCAATCAGCCAGACTTGAGACTGGCAGCCACGTACAAGGTTTTCCTCTACCTTATACTCTTCGTCAATCGGATCGAGTTTCCTGCCGAGTTCAATGATATATTTATACCGTTCCGGCCAATCCCCGAGCGCCTGAAAAGCCCGGACAATTTTATCCTGTTTTTGCTGTATGCTCATAGACCCTTAAGATAAGAAATCCGAAGCTCGATTTTAAGACTGATTTCGAGGTTCTCAGTCAGACTTTCTGCCGTAATAACTCATTTGTTCTGAAGATATTTCAAGTGAAGCATTGCCCTTGATTGCCTTTACTCGACCTTCCTCATCCAAAACCGGTTTTGCGTAATCGATCATGGGAATATATTCATTCTCGGAAATTCGAATTCGATAGATTTCCGTATTCGATTTTCCTTCGCCGACCCTGGTTAAGTGTGCTTGCACCTTTTCCCAGTCCTCCTCATGCACCAGTTCTTTCATCGATAACCCGGCGGCTTCATCTGCCTTCACTCCCGTAATTCTGGAAAAATTATCCGATATATATGCAATTAAAAAATCGGACCCGTTGTCCATCTGAACCTTGTAGATGAAATCGGTGCTTTTTTCAAAAATCCTCTTAAACCCTTCCGTCTTCTTCTCAAGCATTTGCATAATACGTTTTTGACGGGATCGATTTTTAAACAACATTCGAACCATCTTGTCACCGCCGCTGGTTAAAAGCCGGGAGGTAACATTTACTTCTACTTTATCTCCGTTCCTTTTTTTCAAAACCAGCTCAAATGTTTTCTTGTTACCCTCATCTTGCTGAAGGGAAGCCAGCTTCTCTTTCAAATTCTCAATTTGATTCTCCGGGACGAGCGACCAGAGTTTCATGCTCTCCAGCTCCTCGGTTTCATATCCGGTCAGTTTTCGAAAGGACTTGTTGGCCATGGAGATATGGCCTTCCATATCCACATCCACCAGAGTCTGCTGGGACTCTTCTTTCAGGTTATCGAATTCAATTCGTGTATCCATAAGAGTTTTTTCCGATCTCTTACGTTCGGTAATATCATGTTGGTAGGAAACCCAGTGTGTAACCTCGCCATTTTCATCTGTCAGAGGATGGATATCCCATTGGTTGACAAATTCCGTTCCGTCTTTTCTATAATTGACCGTATGGCCAAAAAAGGCATTCCCTTCGAGCAGGCGCTTTTTTAATTTGTCCAACACGGCCCGGTCGGTCTTGGGGCCCTGCAGAATACGAGGGGTTTTCCCGACCACTTCTTCCCGGCTATAGCCGGTGATTCGGGTAAACCCGTCATTCACATACAGGATCTTCGGGCCCGGTTTTTCAAGTTCCAGTTCCGTGATCATAATGGAATCATAGTCATTACGGATCGAGCGTTCCAGCAGATCAAGATAGTTCTCATACCGGTCTGCCCTCTCATGAACCTCTTCAAATAACTTCCTGAGCTTTTTAAAAGCAGCATCATCCTTGCTGCACTCTTTTAGAATTTGTAGCGTGGATTCCTTCATAAATCAATCTGTTCCTGTGTTAAATTCCTACCCCTAACAGTCGTAAGAATTTAAAACGTTCCCTGAATCCCATACGACTACGAAAATTTTACTTTCGGCGGATTCTCCCCGGCACAGAAAACAAGAAGAAAAAAAGAAATAATAAGAGTCTCCCGGATTTGCCGGGCTTGGAAAAGGGTTCTGAACGATTCCCCGTTTACAGAAAGAGTCCGGTACTTCCTGATTTTTTCCTCCTATCCGTTCCTTAGCAAGATTTTTGCTATCGTCTGCAATTGCATATTGGACGTTCCCTCATAGATTTTACCAATCTTGGCATCCCGGTAAAATTTTTCGACCGGATACTCCTTCACATAACCATATCCACCGAACAGATCGATTGCAAGGGAGGATATACTCTCGGCCACTTCCGAGCTGTGAAATTTTGCCATCGCTGCTTCTTTCAAAAAAGGTTCACCGGCAGATTTCAGGCGGGCTGCATTATAGACGAGAAGCCGGGCAGTTTCAATCTCTGTCGCCGCCCGGGCGAGTTGAAACTGGACCCCCTGGAATTCAGAGACAGCCTTGCCAAACTGTTTCCGTTCCTGCACATATTCCAAAGCAGCTTCAAAAGCCCCCTGAGCAATTCCGATCATTTGAGCTCCAATTCCGATGCGACCTTCATTAAGGGTCTGCATTGCCACTTTATAGCCTTTCCCGAAATCACCCAGGATATTTTCCTGCGGTACCCGAACATCTTCAAGAAGAATCTCACAGGTCGAACTGGCTCGTATGCCGAGCTTATCTTCCTTTTTAGAAACCGAAAATCCATCCATTCCACGTTCGACAATAAATGCCGTTATTCCTTTATACCCAGCATCCGGACTGGCGTTGGCAAATACCAGAAAAATATCTGCTTCATTGGCATTCGTAATCCACATCTTGGTACCATTGAGTACAAAATGTTTTCCATCTTTTCTGGCCGTGGTTTTCAGGGCAAACGCATCACTTCCGGACCCGGCTTCCGACAAG
The DNA here is from genome assembly GCA_040877875.1 of Balneolaceae bacterium. Taxonomy (GTDB): domain Bacteria; phylum Bacteroidota; class Rhodothermia; order Balneolales; family Balneolaceae; genus JBBDNC01. The sequence continues at coordinate 4,892 of JBBDNC010000152.1, forward strand.
CAAAACGCTCCCACTTTATCATTTGCAAGGAGAGGCAGCCATTTTTCTCTTTGGCCTTCATCCGCCCATCTCAAAAAGGCATTATTGACAAGAGTGTTTTGTACATCCATAAACACAGCAGCCGAAGCATCAATCCTTGAGATCTGCTCAACCGCCAGAATACCCATAAAAAAAGTCCCGCCGGCCCCATTGTATTTTTCCGGTATTTCGACACCCATCAACCCCATATCAAAAAACTGCTTTACAAGATCGGGATCCAAAGCAGCTTGTTCCTCCATCCGCTTGACTTTTGGCTGAATAACCGTCTCGGCAAACTCGGCCGCAGCTTCTTTCAGTAACTGCTCGTCTTCTGAAAATCGGGTCAGGGGTGAGATCACCGTATCTGATTCTGGCATAAATTCATTAGATTTAAATTCACTCTTTTAATTTTACCGGTTTCAATATAGCAAAATGTTACAATCCAATTTGTTTGATGAATTTCCGAGAATTTCCAGGGAAGAATGGGAAAACAGAATCGAACAGGATTTAAAGTTAGAAGATGAGGACTACAAGGCACATTTGAAATGGGAAAGTCCGGAGGGCTTTGAAGTGCTGCCTTTTTATATGAGAGAGGACCTGGAACCCGGGGAAGTATCCCATCTCAGAGCTGCACCCGGCACATACCCTTTTACCCGGGGAGCCAAAAGAACGGGTAACTGGCTAATAGCCGAACGGGTTGATGCGAACGATCCGGCCAAAGCCCGCCAGACCATGCGCCGGCTGCTGGAAAGGGATGTTGATTTGATCCAGTTCAAATTACAGGCCACCCCCGACGAGGGCATGTTAGGAGGAGATTTGACCGGTTTAAATATTCAGTCGCCCGATGAATTTGAAAAATTTATCGAGGGGTTGAATCTGAAGAATACGGGATTTATCGTCGACAGCGGTATGACCTCACCTGCGGTTTTTACACTGATGAACTCCGTCGGACAAATACCGGCCGACAGACAGACTTTCTTTACTTTCGATCCCTTTACTTTTACAGCCCGAAGCGGGCGCAAGCCTCTGCCGGAAAATGAACTCCGATCCCTCATCCGGCAATTCGGCAGCCAACCCGTCAGGAGTTTATCGGCCGATGGACTCTTCTATCACCGCTGCGGAGCTTCTCTTGTACAGGAATTGGGTATTTCCCTGGCCATCGGCAGTGAATATTTTGCCGTAGCACTCGCAGAGGAGGAGAATCCCGAAACCGTTTGTCAGGCGTTTTGGATGCGGCTTTCCGCCGGTTCTCTTTATTTTCCTGAAATCGCCAAATTTCGGGCGGCAAGGATGCTCTGGAGCAAAGTTACAGAAGCGTATGGATTGGGAGCGGAGTCAGCCAAAGCCCTTCATATTCATGTCGAAACCTCTCCCTGGAATCAAACCGTATATGAACCCTATTCAAATATGCTTCGGGCAACTACGGAAACCATGTCTGCCGCCCTCGGTGGCGCTGACTCAATTCTGACCCTTCCCTTTAATGCTGCCAATCAATCTTCCGATCCATTTTCAAGCCGTATCGCCCGGAATATCCATCACATCTTGAAAAACGAGTCCTTTTTACACAAGGTAGCCGATCCGTCTGCCGGCAGCTGGTATGTCGAACAGCTTACCGATCAGATCGCAGAAAAAGCATGGTCCTTTTTTCAAATGATCGAAAAGCAGGGAGGTGTCATGAAAGCGCTCGAAGCTGGAACTCTCCAGTCGGCTGTTCAGGAATCAAGAAACCGGAAAATCCGTGACCTGGCACATCGAAACATCATTTCACTGGGAACGAACCACTACCCTGATCCGGAAGAATCCCCCGGCCCGCTGTTTCAAGAAAAACCGACTCATACCCTGCGAAAAACAGAGTCCGACCCTGACATCGATTCAGTAAATCTGATCCATAGTCTCCATCAGGCTTTTCAGGCCGGTGCGCTGCTCGGGGATGTTATCCGACTCTGCTTAACCCCTCAAAAGCAAATTCTAAGGCCCATCTCTGCCGGCCGTTTAACCCTGCCTTTTGAACAGTTGCGAAAGGCTACAGATGATTATCACCAAAAGCACGGAAAGAAACCTACCGTGTTATTATTACCGGTCGGGAATAAAAAAGTTCGAAATGCCAGGGCGCAATTCTCACGGAATGTATTCGGATGTGCCGGTTATAAAATTTATGAAAATACCGGCTATGATACCCTTCAACAGGGACTCGATGACACCCGGTTCCTCCAGGCCGATATCGTCGTACTCTGCAGCTCAGACGAGGTATATCCGGAACTGGCAGAACCTTTTTGTGAAGCATATAAAAATACCGGAACTCTACGGATACTGGCCGGAAAACCGAATGATAATAAAAAATATTACCGTAAAAGCGGTATAAAATACTTCATTCATTCTAATACCAATATTTTAGAATTTTTATCGAGGATCCACCAGGAACTGGGAATCCTCGACAAAACCATAAGATAAATTATGCGCAGACCTGATTTTTCAACCATCCCTTATCAACCGGAATTTTCATCGGCTTCCGGTCATTCCGACGGGGAAGAATCCTTTTGGATCACTCCTGAAAGGATCCCGGTCAAACCGGCCTTTTTTGAAGAGGATGTTGAGAAAATGCGTCATCTGGATTTTGCGGCCGGCATCCCGCCGTTTCTTCGGGGACCTTATTCAACCATGTACACGGTCCGCCCATGGACCATCCGCCAATACGCCGGATTCTCAACAGCCGAAGAATCCAATGCATTCTACAGGCGTAATCTGGCAGCCGGGCAAAAAGGCCTCTCTGTTGCATTTGACCTGGCAACTCACCGCGGATATGACTCCGATCATACGCGGGTGACCGGTGATATTGGCAAGGCAGGGGTAGCGATTGATTCAATCCTGGATATGAAGATCCTTTTTGACAGGATTCCGCTGGATGAAATGTCCGTTTCCATGACCATGAATGGAGCCGTGATTCCAATCATGGCTTTCTATATCGTTACCGCTGAAGAACAAGGAGTCTCACTCGAAAAGTTACGAGGGACAATTCAAAACGATATTCTGAAAGAGTTCATGGTGCGCAATACCTATATCTATCCGCCGAAACCTTCTATGCGTATTGTCGGTGACATTTTTAAATACACTTCCAAACACATGCCCCGCTTTAACTCGATCAGCGTCAGCGGATACCATATGCAGGAAGCCGGTGCCACAGCGGATCTGGAACTGGCCTATACCCTGGCTGACGGACTGGAATATGTCCGGACCGGGCTGGAGGCGGGACTCCATATCGATGATTTTGCTCCCCGCATTTCTTTCTTCTGGGCCATCGGCATGAATCACTTTATGGAAATTGCAAAGATGCGGGCGGCACGAATGCTCTGGGCAAAACTGATCAGACCGTTCAATCCGAAAAATCCGAAGTCCATGTCGCTCCGTACTCACAGCCAGACCTCCGGGTGGAGTCTGACCGCGCAGGATCCGTTCAACAATGTGACCCGGACCTGTATTGAGGCATTATCCGCTGTACTCGGGCACACCCAGTCTCTCCATACCAACGCACTTGACGAAGCTATTGCACTTCCCACTGATTTTTCGGCAAGGATTGCACGAAATACCCAGCTTTACCTGCAACATGAGACGGGAATTACCCGTGCGATTGATCCCTGGGCGGGTTCCTGGTATGTTGAATATCTGACAGACCGCCTGGCGCATCGTGCCTGGGAGCTGATCGAGGAAGTGCAGGAAGAGGGAGGCATGACCCGGGCGATTGAATCGGGACTTCCCAAAATGCGAATCGAGGAGGCGGCTGCCCGTAAACAGGCCAGAATTGACAGTGGGAAAGTTGTAGTTGTAGGCATGAACAAATACCGATTGGAAAAAGAAGAGCCGATTGATATCCTTGAAGTAGATAACACACAGGTTCGTGAAAGCCAGTTGAAACGTCTTGATAAATTAAAATCGGAACGAAACGATCCCGAAGTGCGGCAGACGCTACAAGCCATCATCCGCTGTGCGGAAACCGGTGAAGGGAACCTCCTGGATCTGGCGGTGAAAGCCGCACGCAAGCGGGCAACCCTTGGGGAAATTTCCGAAGCGATGGAAAAGGTGTTCGGACGTTACCAGGCAAATACTCAAACAATTTCAGGCGTGTATTCATCCGAATTTGAACAAAATAGTGAAGAGTTTCAGAAGGCGTGCCGGTTGGCCGACCGTTTCGAAGAGCAGGAAGGCCGCCGACCGCGAATTATGATTGCCAAGATGGGACAGGACGGGCATGACCGGGGTTCCAGGGTGATCTCCACGGGATTTGCCGATCTGGGTTTTGATGTGGATATCGGCCCGCTGTTTCAGACGCCCGAAGAAACCGCACGGCAGGCAGTGGAAAATGATGTCCATATTCTGGGGATATCGACTCTTGCCGGCGGACACAAATCACTGGTTCCTGTGGTGCTGGACGAATTGAAAAAACTGGGCCGGGAAGATATCATGGTGATCGCCGGCGGCGTGATTCCCCAAAAAGATTATGAATTTTTATATGAGAAAGGAGTCGCCGCTATATTTGGACCCGGAACCGTAATCCCGGAAGCCGCACAAAAAATCCTGAATATACTGCTAGATGGAAAACCCTGACCAAAATAACAAAAACAAACCAGGCAAGGACACCTCCTCAAGTTCTCAAAAAGACGGTCTGGAAACCTCGATCAATCCCCGTTACCGACGCCAGAAACGATATTCGCCGGATATAGAAGAGTATGTTGAGGGAATATCGTCCGGAAACCGCACTATGCTTTCACAGGCCATTACCCTGATTGAAAACTCAAATCCGGATCACCGGGAATCCGGGCAAAAAATTCTCGAAGAATGTATGGGGGCTACAGGTAATTCTCTTCGAATCGGGATTACAGGAGTCCCCGGCGTCGGGAAAAGTACTTTTATAGAATCTTTCGGCACCCACATCCTGGAAGAAGGGCATCGCTTGGCCGTATTGGCAGTTGACCCCAGCAGCAGCCGAAGCAAGGGGAGTATCCTGGGGGACAAAACGCGTATGCAAACACTCGCCAACCATCCGGATACGTTTATCCGTCCGTCGCCGGCATCCGGTGCATTGGGTGGAGTGGCGCATACAACAAGAGAATCCATGCTCCTTTGTGAAGCCGCAGGCTTCGATATCATATTGATTGAAACCATCGGAGTTGGTCAGTCGGAAACCGCCGTCCATTCCATGGTGGATTTTTTCCTGCTGCTGATGCTGGCGGGGGCCGGTGACGAGTTGCAGGGGATCAAGCGCGGAATTATGGAAATGGCCGATTTGATTGCGATCAATAAATCGGACCAAGAGAATATCCATGCGGCAAAAAAAGCCCGAATCGAATATGAAAATGCCTTGTCCATCCTGGCCCGTGATTCGCCCGCCCGGAAACCCTCCGTATTAACCTGCTCCGCCACCGAAGGGACAGGTATTTCTGAAATATGGAATAAAATCAAACGATCTGCCGAACAATCCAAAGAGAGCAGCAGGTTTTCCGCGCGTCGCTCCGAACAAGCCTCCTGGTGGATGCATGAAACTCTCAACCGGCAGCTTAAAGATCGGTTTTACAATCATCCGGAGGTAAGAAACAAAATCAAAGACTTCGAAAGAAAAGTAAAGAGGGGCGAGGTGAGTCCCTTCAGAGCCGCTGAAGAACTGTTAAAAATTATTTAATCTCCAGGTCTGTTTTTCCCGATGTAAATCCAACTTCCTCTTCAGCCATATCTCCTTTGCCGAAAAGTTCCTCCATTTCAGAGCGAAGCTTTTGGATGGAAAGCCCGCTGGTCAGGGCTCCGTTTTGGGCGACCGAAATCCTTCCGTTTTCTTCAGATACAACGATTACAAATACGTTATTCGTCTCACTGATTCCCACTGCCGCCCGGTGACGTGTACCGAACACCGATGAAATATTGGGATTTTGGGAGATCGGCAAATAGCAACTTGCAGCCACAATTCTGTTGTTGCGGATAATAACCGCCCCGTCATGCAACGGAGTTTCACGCTTAAAAATAGTTTCCAACAGTTCACTGTTTACCCGGGCATCAAGCTTGACGCCTACATCCACCAGATCCTGTAAAGATGAACTTCGGGCGAATACAATCAACGCACCGGTTTTCGAATGCGACATATTTCGCACGGCTTCCACTACTTCATCGACGACCGATTCCGAGCTGCTACGCCCGAAAAACCGGTCCAGGGTGGTATTTTGTCCCAGGTTATAAAGAAGTTTCCGAATCTCCGGCTGAAATATGATAATAACTGCCAGCACTCCCACATCCAGGATACTTCGCAGAATGAAATTAAGGGTAGAGAGGCCGAGGATACTGACGGCAGCATTGATCAGAATCACAAATACCAGCCCCAGGGCTGCCTGAATGGCAAAGGTCCCCCGCACCCATCTGTACAGATAGAAAAGCACCAGTGCAATCACCAGTGTTTCGATTAAATCGGTAATTCCGAATTCCAGAAATCCAATCGGAAGCACGGGTCCGGGTTTTAGAGTTTAGCAGCATTCACTGCATTGAATATACGTATGGAATCTTTGGCTTCTTTCACATCATGGACCCTGAGCATCTTCGCACCCATGATCAGGCTATGATAGTGAACCGCAATCGTTCCGGTGAGCCGGTCATCTACGGGTCGGCCGCCCAGGAGTTCTCCAATCATTGATTTACGAGAAGCACCCACCAGTATGGGGTAACCAAATTCAGTGAATTTATCAAGATTTGCAATGATTTTAAGATTGTGCTCCAATGTTTTCCCAAAACCGATTCCGGGATCCAGGATCAATGTTTGCAAACCCGCATTCAGAGCCAGAGCCATCTGATTCTTAAAATAATGTTTTAGATCAGAAATCACGTCATCATATCGGGGATTTTTTTGCATCGTCTGCGGATCCCCCTGGCTGTGCATTAATACATAACCGGCTGAATACTCAGCACAAAGGCCTGCAAGCCGAGGTTCTTTCTGCAAGCCGCTTATGTCATTTACAATATGGACGCCGGCTTCAAGAGCTGCCCGTGCGACTTCGTATTTCGTTGTATCGACGGACAATAAAACATCCCCGAACCGTTCAGCGGCTTTTTCAATGATGGGAAGTACCCTGTTCATTTCCTCTGCCGGGGAAACCGGATCTGCACCCGGCCGGGTCGACTCTCCCCCGACATCAATAATATCCGCACCCTCTTCGACCATCTGTCCGATACGCTCCAAAGCATCCTTTTGCGAGACAAACAAACCCCCGTCCGAAAAAGAATCGGGAGTCGTATTCAGTACCCCCATTATTTTGGGATCAGCAAGATCGATGGATTTATTCCTGCACAAAATCACATATTTGGATCCTGCTTCCATTCAATAAATAATTGAGATAATAGATTCAGCTTCTTAACTCGTACAAATCGGCTTTCTGAGTGGAATACGTAAAAACGATCCAATTATACAGGTTTGGCATAATTTTAATGATTACAAACTTACCTAGAGGGCTTTGCAAAACTGTGGTTTTGCCCAATCTCAGCATTTTCGCGAATTCGAAATCCTCATTTATGCCTAATAAACTGCGGTTTCGAATTCGTTCAGGCTTTGATATTGAACAAAACCCCTGGTTTTTCAAAGCCCTCTACCTTACCCTTTTATCCGCCAGCCGATGAATATGGATGCATCCGGACATCAGGTTTTAGTCCCAGTCTTCCTGCAGCAAGTCGAATTTATCTTCTTTTTCAGCCCAATCGTCGGCATCAGGATATTCTTCCTTGGTTTCATTGATCAAATGTTCCTGCCATTTTTCGGCGAGTTTGTCGTTCAATTCAATATAATGTTCCCACTCTTCCGGTACTTCGTCATCAGGATAAATAGCTTCCACAGGACACTCGGGCACACACGCATCACAGTCGATACAATCTATCGGGTCAATGGTAAGAAAGTTGGGGCCTTCACGAAAAGCATCTACAGGACAAACCGCCGCGCAGTTGGTATATTTGCAATTTATACAGGGTTCGGTTACTACGTATGTCATGTTTGTTATTAATTGAACTTAATAATAATAGGGAAATAGGACTTTATAACAAATCAGCGTTGGATACTATTCCAATATCTGATAAGAATCAACCCAAATATACAGAAGGATCCAAAAAGCGAAAAAATCCTGAGTCTTCCTGTTTGGATAGTACGAAGGTTGAATTTTAAGTCGGAAACACGATACGAATAAATGGTATGTGTCAGCTGGTTTCAATCTCTATTTTCTCCGCCACTATCAATATTGCTGTGATAGAAATGAACCAGTGTCTCCTGCCTGGCTCCTGTGTAATAAAGTAATACAATCATACAGAAAATAACCTGTAACCGTACAACCCCGTTTTCCCTGTATTTTCTCGGCGAGGTAACAACACATTTCTCCATCAATTTGAAATCCGTATGACTTCTGATGCGACGAATGATTTCCTGATCTTCCATAAGGATCAATTCTTCGCAATATCCGTTAATATCCAAAAACAATTTCCGGGTGATAAACAAACTTTGATCGCCAAAACGAAACAGATCCGTATCAAACCGTGTACACCAGCCATATAAACAGAGAAGCGGATGGGAATCCATAAATTTCAGACGAAAGCAACCGGCCTGATGGCCTTGACCGACCGACCTTTCAATGAATTGGTCAAACCGGGGAGGCGGACGGGTATCAGCGTGCAGAAAATAGAGTATTTCACCGGTGGCGGCCATCGCCCCGCAATTCATCTGGGAGCTTCGCCTGCGGTGTTTACAGAAAACAACCCGGGCACCGGCAGATTCCGCGATCTCCGGGGTATAATCGGTACTCCCTCCATCCGCTACAATGATTTCATACGAGGGTCCCCCGATCAGGGTATGGAGAAGATCGATCAGTTTCCCGATTTGCCCTGCTTCATTAAAAGTCGGTATGATAATACTGAGTCTCGTAACAGGTTCTGTTTTTAAGATTGGGGTATTGAATCATTACAGGTTTACGGATTCCAGGTCGTCTGCCGTATCGATATCATTTAACTCTTCAAGCTCGCAGTAACTCAAACTGCTGTCTTGCAATTCAGTTAAAGTTTGCTCATATAATCCGGATGAGCTCCAGGGTTTGTCCTGAAACAAAGAAGTGTTCAGCTCTTTCAATCCGATGAGATAATAACCCCCGTCAGACGAAGGACCCAAAACCGTATCATGAGATTCCAGCTTCTCAAATGCCTCTTCAATGTGGCGGGTCAAAATTGTAGGACAATCACTGCCGATCAGTACAATTTTTCCATATCCGGAATTAAATCCCGAAGCAAAAGCACGCTCCATTTTTTTCCCGAGATTCCCCCCTGGCTGTAATCGCTTGGCAAACAGGGTGGAGCTCCACGGATCTTTTTGATCAATAAACTCCGAATACCAAACTTGCCGGTCCGCTTTCACCTCCGAGGCTTCACGCCGGGTATGGGCGGTCAATTTTTGATAAATATGGAGTGCTTCGGTATCCCCTATATCAGCCGCCAGACGGGTCTTTACTCTTCCCATCTCGGGATTTTTCACAAACACGATTAAAAGCCTGTTTTCAGTCTGTTCCATCTCATTGTTTCAATTCATATTGCTTGTCAGACCGTGTCCGAATGATGATAAAATTTCCTGCAAAACCATCCGGCTCACATGCTCAGATCCTTTACCCTGTTCATCATCTGAACTCCATGCACGAGTGACGAACCGCCCCGAATGGCTGTTGCCACATGAACGGCTTCCATCATCTGTTCTTCGGTGGCACCCTGCTCCAGGCACCCGGTTGTATAAGCATCGATACAATAGGGGCATTGCACGGTATGGGAAACGGCGAGAGCAATCAGAGCTTTTTCACGGGCCGTGAGCGCACCCTCTTCAAATACGGTATTATAGTAGTCAAAAAACTTTTCCGCCAATTCCGGCTGGAATTCAGATACATTTTCAAATTTTCTAAGATCTTCGGGTTTGTAATATGTTTTTTCCATAATGATAAAAGAATTGATTGGATTTATATATGAGAGGGCCTTGCAAAACTGTTGTTTTGCCCAATCTCAGCATTTTCGCGAATTCGAAATCCTCA
>JBBDNC010000153.1:0-14911 GCA_040877875.1 Balneolaceae bacterium
ACGTTATGCAGGGAGTGTCCGGTCCAATGGAGGCAATGGAGTAGAGGGCTTTGCAAAACCGGTCTTTTGCCCAATGTCTGCGTTATCGATCGGTTGAAATCCTCACATATGGACTATATGCTGCGGTTTCAGCCTCCCTCTGGTCTTGACCTTGAACAAAATCCCTGGTTTTGCAAAGCCCTCGAGTGATTTAATTTATTGAAAGACAATTGTCCGGTTTTCAAACACCAGTGTCTTGTGCCGCAGGTGGTGCCATATTGCCCGGGAAAGTACAATCTTCTCGAGATCCCGGCCTTTGCGAATCAGATCGTCAATGGAGTGCTTGTGATTCACGGGAAAAACATCCTGCTCAATAATGGGCCCTTCGTCCAGATCTGATGTCACATAATGACTGGTGGCTCCGATCACCTTAACACCCCTCCGGTAAGCTGAATGGTAGGGTTTTGATCCTGGAAATGCCGGTAAAAATGAGTGGTGGATATTGATGATCCCGGCAGGATATTCGGCTACAAACTCTTCAGACAATATTTGCATATACCTGGCCAGTACAATAAAGTCGACCCCATGCTTTTGAAGCAAGGTCAGTTGCTGTTGTTCGATTTCCTGTTTGTTCTTCGAAGTGATCCCAAAGGAATGGTATTCGATACCGTATTTATCGGCAAGGGGACGAAGCTCCTCATGGTTACTTAGAATCAACGGAATTTCAACATTCCAGTCGCCCCCTTCGTACCGGGCGAGAATGTCGTGCAGGCAGTGTGGAACTTTCGATACAAAGACAGCCATTTTGGGGGTATTACGGGTGAAGTGAAGTTGCCACTGCATGTTAAACGGTTGGGCAATTTGACGGTCAAATTTATGTCTGATTTGATCAGCCGGTATGTCAAACCCGTCCAGATTCCACTCTGCCCTCATAAAAAACACTTGCCGGTGACTGTCGACATGTTGATCGATTTCAAGGATATTGCCGTTGTGGCCGGATATAAATTTTGTTACGGCTGCAACCAGCCCCTTTCGGTCGGGGCAGTGAATGAGGATTACGGCGGAGTTCATTCCTTTATGATTCATCTTACCTGTATATTATATGGAGTTAATTTATTGCAATTTACATAACTGTACAGGAACTATTAGGAGTTCTTATAATTAATTCAGTAGTTTTTCGCCCTTCATCTACAGGGTTATTTCCTTGCCGGAAAGCGGGATGGTTTTTGTAAGGAATCCGGTAATTGAAATGTAATTATTTTAACTCTTTCTGTTTTCCGTTGAATTCTAATAGCTTTTCTCAATGCAACAACGTTACGCCGATATAGCTTTCCCGACCGCCGTAAGACGCCTCTTTACCTACGAGGTCCCGGCCAAAATGGAAGTTCAGGCCGGGATGAGGGTATGGGTGCCCCTTCGAAGTGAAAAAGTGATCGGCATGGTGACAAGGGTTCATCGTCAAAAACCCGATTTTCGCACGAAAAGAGTCCTAAGGGTACTGGACGAGAGGCCGGTGCTGGAGGATACCGTGTTGCGTTTAACGGAATGGATTCACCGTTTTTACTACTGTTCATGGGGAGAAGTGATCCAGGCGGCTCTTCCCGTCGGACTCAATTTCGTATCGGAAAAACAACTGAAGGTGAAAAGGGGATTTAAAGGTTCTCTCGAGGAGAAGGAGTGGGAGATGCTGAAGGAAATTGAAGCTGGAGAGTTGACGCTTGATGAGGCCCGGAAACGCTGGAAGGACGGCTCGGACGCTAAAAGGTTGAAGAGTTTGTTGAAAAAAGAGTGCCTGGAAATATGGGAGTTCCCGAAACAGAAAGTGGACTATAAGACAGCCAAGCACTGGAACTGGACGGAGGATTTAAATCAGGAAGAAGTGGATGAACTTCTGGCCGGGCTGGATGAGAATGAAAATCCGAAGTGGATCCGTACACTTAAAACTTTGCTTGGAATCAATCTTCCCGCCACCCACCAGTCACTCCTTGCAACGGAAGGCATTTCGGATTACACGCTTCGAAGGATCGAAAAAGAAGGATTGATAGTCGCTTTGGATCTGCCCGTGAAAACGAATTCCTACTCTCATGAGGTATTTGAACCGGAAGCCATAAAGTCTCTGACTGATGAACAGCACCGGGTTTCTATAAAAATCAGGGATTCGCTCGATCAAAATAAATTCGACAGTTTTTTGTTGTATGGCGTGACCGGTTCCGGTAAGACTGAAATCTATATCCATGCCCTGAAACATGCTCTTGAACAGGGGAAGGGCGGTATGATCCTGGTCCCGGAAATTGCATTGACTCCACAAACCGTACGTCGATTTTTTCAAATTTTCGGAGACCGGATAGCCGTCCTGCATAGCCGTTTAAATGAGCGGGAACGGTATGAAGCCTGGAATGGGCTCAGATCCGGGGAAAAGCAAGTAGTGATTGGGCCTCGTTCGGCTGTATTTGCACCCGTAAAAAATCTGGGGATGATTGTGGTCGATGAAGAGCATGATTCTTCCTATAAACAGTTTGACCCTGCTCCGCGATATCATGCCCGGGATGTGGCGATTATGAGGGCGAATATAGAAAATGCGGTGGTTGTGATGGGATCTGCAACCCCGTCGATGGTGACCTTGCATGGAGTCCGCAAAAAAAAACACACCCTTTTACAGCTCACCTCCCGTCCTGAGAGTGGAATGGGAATGCCGGAGGTTAAGGTACTGGATTTGAAGCATTACCGGTCCGCAATGAGAGGGCCGTTAACCGTAGGATTGTATGAAGCGATTCAAGAGGCGTTGGAAAAGGAAGAACAGATCATTCTGCTCTATAACCGCAGGGGCTATGCCTCCTATCTCCAGTGTGAGGATTGCGGTCATATTCCTCAGAGCCCGGACTGTTCGGTGAGCCTCACGTATCACAAGAAGAAAAATATGTTATTGTGCCATTATAGCGGATATGCACGCAAAGCGGATACTCATTGTGAAAATTGTGGTTCCGGAAGTATGGAAGCCAAAGGGAGCGGAACCCAGCAGGTGGAGGATGAAATCTCCGGTCTTTTCCCGGGAGCAAAAATTCTACGGATGGATCGGGATACGACTTCCGGTAAGCATGCCCACCGGGAAATCTATGAAACATTTCTCAACGGGAAGGCCGATATCCTGATCGGTACCCAACTGGTTTCGAAGGGACTCGACTTCCCGAATGTGACGGTTGTGGGGGTATTAAGTGCCGAAACCGAGTTGGCCTTTCCCTCTTATCGCTCGGGCGAGAGGATGTATCAGCTTCTCAGCCAGGTCGCCGGACGTGCCGGACGGGGGACAAAAGCTGGTTTTGTATACGTACAGACATGGAAACCGGATCACAGGGCAATCCGGTATGCACAGGAACATGATTTCTGGAATTTTTCGAGGGAGGAACTCGCCCAGAGAGAAACACTGATGTATCCGCCGTTTTCGAGAATGATTGTATTCCAGTTTAAAGGGGCCTCATGGAGTAAAACCCAAATGGTGGCTGAAGCTTTTTGTGATGTTATGAGAATGGAAACATCGGAACATGCAGTCCTCGGACCCACCCCCGCTTTGATTGAGTGGATGTATGGGCTCTACCAATGGGAAGCTCATATAAAAATAAGAACCGAGCATCCCGCCAAGGCGATCGAAAAGCTGCTGGATCGTATATTCAATCGGTTTGACAGGGAAAAACCGAAAGGTTCGGGATCGGTACGGATTAATGTTAATGTTGATAGTATTGAATAACTAAAGGTTTCAACACGATTTCCTAAGGACAGAGGTCATTATATGGGTGAAGAAAAGGTCAGAATTGCCGAAGATAGAGAGCAGACCCAGGAGTTTATCAAGTATCTCCTCAGGGATATCCGTGCGATTGAACAGATGTTGAACGAAGGGTGGTTTGAATCGGATATTGCACGAATCGGAGTGGAACAGGAGCTTTGCCTGGTCGATAAAAATGCCAAGGCGGCCCCCATATCAATGGAAGTGCTCGACAAGCTTAACGATAAAATCTTCACAACGGAACTTGCCAAATTCAATCTTGAAATCAATATGGACCCGATTCCTTTCGGGGAAAACTGCCTGTTTAAAATGGAGGAGAATTTACAGTTCCGGTTAGATACGGTTCGGAAAGCCGTTGAGGAACTCGGCGGCGATATCGTCTTGTGTGGAATACTGCCGACTCTCCGCAAGGTGGATCTGGATATGAAGAATATGACCCCCTTGCCTCGTTACCGGGCTTTGTGTAAAGCTATCAGTAAGCTGAGAGGGGGGGATTATGAATTGAGAATCCAGGGACTCGACGAACTTCTGATGCGATTCGATTCACCTCTTCTGGAAGCTGCAAATACGGGATTTCAGGTACATTTGCAGGTAAATCCGGACGAAATGGTGGAAAAATACAATATTGCCCAGGCTATCACCGGCCCGGCTCTGGCTGCTGCGGTAAATTCTCCCGTATTATTTGGCAAGAGATTGTGGAGTGAAACGAGAGTCGCCCTGTTCCAACAGTCGATCGATACGCGCCAGGTAGGGGATCATCTTCGCGATAGCAGTCCACGTGTAACTTTCGGAAACGAATGGGTGAAAGATAGTATACTTGAGATCTACAAGGAAGATATCGCCCGTTACCGGGTACTGCTGAGCAGCAGCGTAAATGAAGATGTGGATAACTTGTTGAAAACCGGAATTCCGCCGGAACTGAAGGCCTTACAAGTGCACAACGGAACGGTATACCGCTGGAATCGTCCCTGCTATGGAATTACGGAAGGGAAAGCCCACTTGAGAATTGAAAACAGGGTTTTCCCCTCCGGCCCTACTGTGGCCGATGAAATAGCGAATGCGTCACTCTGGCTCGGCTTGCTGAACGGCCTGCACAACCACTATCCGAATCTAACAGAAAGGCTGGAGTTTGACGATGCCAAAATGAATTTTTTTGCTGCTTCCAAATTGGGCCTGGATACCAAGTTCAGTTGGATGGATCAGAAAAAATATACGGCTGTCGACCTGATCAGGCATGAGTTATTGCCAATTGCCAGAGAGGGTTTAAAAAATGCGAATGTTCGTGAAGCGGATATAGAAACCTATCTTGGAATCATTGAAGAGCGGATTGAGACCTCTCAAACGGGCAGTTACTGGATCCTGAAGTCTCAAGGCTCCTTGGGGAAGAACGTATCCCGTGAACAGTCGCTGACGGCCATCACAAATGCAATGATTAAAAATCAGAAAAAAGGAGAACCGGCTCATAAATGGGGATTGGCCAAGATTGAGGATATGGAAATCTGGCAGCCGTCAAAACTGTTGGTAGAAGAGTTTATGACCACGGATCTGTTTACCGTTCAAAAAGACGATATCCTGGAATTGGTGGCGAATTTAATTGACTGGAGACGCATTCGATATGTTCCCGTAGAAGATGATAATAAACAACTGATCGGACTGGTCACGATGAGAATGGTTTGCAGAGAGTTTAACCGGGCGATCTATAATGAGGACGGGCCTGTTAAAACTGTGGAAGAATTGATGATTAAAAATCCCATTACTATTCATCCGGAAGCTTCAATTATGGATGCGATTGAAATCATGGGCGGGCAGAAAATCGGATGTCTTCCGGTGGTAAAAAACAATCGGCTCATTGGAATTATTACCGAGCAGAATTATATGACGATAACGGCTCAATTGCTCCAGAAACACGAATTGGAAGATTAATCACCCTGCCGGGTCATGAGTCGTAATGCAGCGATCCACTTCTGCCGGGCCGTGGACGAAACACCGGTACCTGTGAATTGAAATACTGTAAAGATGTATAAAAGCGAATCAGTTTCACCTGTTGTTATGGAATATGACAGAATCTTATGGAGATTTGATGGAAAAGAACCGGGCCTGGTCCTGGTTATTTTTGTCGGGATTCATGGAAACGAAACAGCCGGCATCGAGGCGGTTAAAAACATCGCCGGGAAATTTAAAGCAAAGGATTGCCGGTTCGGGGGAGCGGTCTATGCTGTAACCGGTAACATTGAAGCCCTCCGGCAGGGTACCCGGTATGTGGATCAGGATCTGAACCGTCTTTGGGAAGTGGATTATGACGAATACAGTATAAATCCCGTCCAGACGGATTCCATTTCTGAAATGGGCGAAATACAGTCTATCGAACAAACCCTGACATCTATCAAAAAGAAATACGATCATCCCGGCCAGGATTTTGTGTTTGTGGATATACATACTACCTCGTCTGACAGTTGTGCGTTCATCCCCTTTAACGATACCCTCGGAAACAGGGAACTGGCCCGGCTTTTTCCGGTCCCCCAAATCCTGGGAATTGAAGAATTTATTTATGGGACTTTGTTGAGTTATATCAATAATCATGGATTTGCGGCGATTGGATTCGAAGCCGGAGCCCATTCGGATTCTGAATCCGTGAAGCGCAGCGAGGCATTTTTATGGCTTGCCATGCACCATTGCCGATTGCTCGAACTGACGACGGATGAAATTGCAAAATACGAATACATACTTCGTAAAAATGTCACAATATCGGACACCTATTATGAGATTATCCATCGTCACTATGTGAAAAACCCGGCCCGGTTCAGAATGAAATGTGGTTTTCATAATTTTGATGAAGTACGGAAAGATCAGCCACTGGCTTATGAGGATGAACAACTCATCCGGGCCCCGGCAAATGGACGTATCTTTATGCCGTTATACCAGGAAGCCGGACGAGACGGATTTTTCATTATACGCAAAATATCCCCGGTCTGGCTGGAATTGTCGGCCTGGCTGCGTCGTACTTCTGTTCATAAATGGTTGAAATATCTTCCGGGTGTGACTCCTATCGGCAACGGAAATTTCAAAGTGGACTTGAGTCGGGCGAAGTATTTTGCCAGAAAGATTTTTCATCTGCTTGGCTACAGATTATCAAAACAGGATCGGAATACCCTGATTTGCTATCGGCGTTAAGGGCTGCCTTTTCCTTTTGCGTTCTGTATTCTGCCTTCTTACTTTTAAATATGAGTGATTATCAATTCGTAGACGGAACCCGACTGACTTCGGTCATCGAAGCATTGATTTTTTCAAGCCCTGATCCGATTTCATGGGATCACCTTGCCGGAATTATTGAGGAAAGCGAAGAAGAGCTGATTCTGGAGCGCACATCGATCCTGCAACTCATTGAAAAGTTGAATGCCCGATACGCGGAGAACGATCTGTCATTTCGAATCGAAGAAGTAGGAGGGGGATTCACCTTCGTCACTCAGCCCCGCTATTATCCATGGCTGAGTATTTTTCAGCATGAAAATGCCTACCGAAAGCTTTCCCAGCCAGCCATCGAAACCCTTGCGATTGTTGCCTACAGGCAGCCGATTACCAAACCCGAAGTCGATCAGATTCGAGGGGTCGATTCAGGATATATTTTACGTCAGTTACTGGAAAAAATGCTGGTCCGTGTCTCCGGTCGGGCAGATTCACCCGGCAAGCCCCTGCTTTATAAAACAACCGAACACTTTTTGAAACACTTTGGCATCAACTCCGTTGACGAATTGCCGCGTCCCCGTGAAATTGAGGAGATTCTGAAAGATGATGAAATGGCAGAACACCGGCAATTGTTGATGGAACGGCAGATTGAACTTGACGAGCAGGAAGCTGAAGAAGTTATTGACGATTTTATTGAAAAAAAGGACGAAATCGACGATCCTGAAAAAGCCGGCGGGGATACGGAAAACGAAATCAAGAACCGGGATCACCCGGATCAGGAACAAGAACAGGATTCGGGTGAGGATCGATGAGAGCCGGCTGAGTATTTCGTAACGACTTTAAGATTCTTCTCTTTTCCGCAGGCAGGAGAATACGTTGGCCAAGCCTCTTGCGGGCGGAGGGAGGAATTAAAAAATGAGCATATTCACTTTTTTTGATCTATTTACTCTATGAGCAAACCAAACAGACCGGTTGGAGGAGGACGGAAAAAACGCCCCCGAAGGAACCCCAAAAAAGCTCCTCATGAAGTCGGCCAGGAGGCCCATTTGGAGGATGAAATCCGCATCAATAAATATATTGCTCACAGCGGGTTTTGTTCTCGCCGGAATGCGGACAAATACCTGGAAGAGGGAAGGGTTTATGTGAACGGAAAACAGGTGACTGAACATGGAGTCAAAGTCAGTCCGACGGACGAAGTGAAGGTCGACGGGCAACACATCAGTCTCGAACCGTTTGTATATATTTTACTCAACAAGTCGAAAGATACCATCAGCACGACCGATGACGAACGGGATCGTAATACGGTACTGGATGCTGTAGAAACAGCGACCGGCTACCGTGTGTACCCGGTCGGCCGGCTCGACCGTCATACCATGGGTTTGCTGATCCTGACGAACGACGGGGATCTTGCAAATCGTCTGATGCATCCCAGCTACAGGGTCCAAAAAGTCTATGACGTTGTAACAGACACTCCCTTGAAAGACCATCAACTCAAAGAGTTGACAAAAGGAGTGGAACTTGAAGACGGTCCTGCTAAGGTTTCCCACGTAGTAAGAAATCCGAGAGATTCCAGTAATATTGCGATTACGGTTCATGAAGGCAGAAACCATTTAATTCGCAGATTAGTCGGTTATTTCGGGGCGGAAGTTGAAAAACTGAAAAGAGTACAGTATGCAGGACTGACGGATCAAAATTTACGGGTGGGAGAATGGAGGTACTTGAACCAACAAGAGATCAATGAATTGAGAAGACTTGTTAAATTGAATACCATCAATTTTTATCAGAAGTAAAGATCAGCCGGGTGACTCACAAACAAAAAAACGATGTTTTCGGGTCGATGAGTTTTTCATGACTGCCCGGCAGGAAGGGATTGATATCTGTCAGACGCCGGTACTCTAATGAGTCTCAAGCACCTGGTTGAATGAAAATCGGCTGGCAAAATAATTATGAGTGATTAAATATGAGTTCTGAAAATATCTATAAACAGACGGGATCCATCCCCTCTTCCGAAAACTATCCGATCCGGTACGACCTCTATACTCCATCGGGAAACAGCCGGGATTATCTCCCCGTCATTCTGTTTTTGCATGGTTTTAAGGGATTTAAGGATTGGGGACCGTTTCCGGATGCATGTGAGGATTTGAGCCGGGCAGGTTTTGCGGTTGTGGCGATGAACTTTTCATTGAACGGGGTGGGTGAAGATCCCGTAAGTTTCGATCGGCTGGATTTATTTGAGCGGGAAACGCTGAGTCAGGATTTAAAAGACGTAGGCACTGTAATCGAAGCCGTTATAAACGGTGATATTTCATCCGGGAGGGTCCATCTTGATTCGGATCATATCGGAATCATCGGTCATTCCCGGGGAGGCCATACGGCTGTAGCTGCAGCAGCCGAATACTCAGAAATCCAGTGTCTTGTCACATGGTCGGCCGTTGCAAATTACCGGGAACACTGGAGCCGGGAGATGGTGGAGGACTGGAAGACGAAAGGCTATACGGAAATCCTGAATTCCCGGACCGGGCAAATCATGCGGGTAGACAGGGAGGTCTATGAGGATGCAGAAGAAAATGCAGAAAAAGTAATTGCCCTCAACAGGGTCCGTGAGCTTCACATCCCGTCCCTGTTTATTGCCGGTAACGCTGATGAAACCGTACCTGACAGACAGACCCGGTTGCTTTACCGGAATTGTCCGTCGGAAATAAAGGAACTGCGATTGATACCTGATGCAGGCCATACCTTTGGAGCCTCTCATCCTTTTGAAGAAGATGAATTTCCGGAAAAGTTCGAAGAAGTTCTGGAACTGACTGAAAGCTGGTTTTTGGAAAATCTTGCATAATCGCAGGCCGTTTGCGTTAGGTAAAATATGAGAAAAATAGGGTTGACCCTTACTTTACTTGTGATCCTGTTCGTTTCGAATCAGAAGCTGCAGGCACAAACTCCCGTCCTGATAAAGGATGCACAGTTTCAAACTGCAGCCAAAGCTGCAATCGATTCTCTTTATAATCGTAATCCGGAAGCAGCAGAGGATCTGCTGAAGAGCTGGAAAGACTCCCTTCCCAACCACCCTGTCTGGCCGCTATTCGAAGCGATGGACTTTTGGTGGATTGTGCTGACCGACCTTTTTGATGAGAGTCACGATGAGAAGCTGTTTGACATGATGAAGCAGGCGGATCTAAAAGCAGTGGAATTACTGGCTCAGGAACCCGGACATCCTGACGGGCTGATTGTGCGTGCCGTAGCCAACGGATATATCGCACGTCATCTATCCAACAGGGATCAATGGATGAAAAGTATATTGACTGCCCGCAAGGCCCACTCAGCCCATGTGCAGCTCGGCGATGCAGCTCCGGATCTGGCGGACAACCTGCTGGCCGAAGGATTGAAAAAATATTATGCGGAATATTTGCCTGAAGCCTATCCGCTTGTCCGGACCGTTACCTGGTTTTTACCGGAGGGAGACAAACAGGAGGGGTTGGCCCTGCTTGAAGAAACCAGCAGGAAAGCTGTATTTGCCCGGCCCGAGGCTCTTTACTTTCTGGGGAATATACTTCTGAATTATGAACAGGAATACAGCCGGGCGATTCGCTATTTTCATCAACTGGTTAGCTGGTACCCCAATAACAGCTATTACCGGAGATTACTGGTACGGGCGATGTTTCAACAGGGAGAATACCATCAGGGTGAACGGACGATCCGGGAGACCCTGGCCTATTGGAAAGCTCATGAGCTGCCTGACGATCAAGTGTTGAGAGAGGAGATGCTTTACTGGCGTGGCAGAATCAACATGCGCCTTGCAAGATATGAAGAAGCCTATGGTAATTTTCAACAAAGCTTTGAATTGGGAAGAGATCTGCCGGGTACCGGCCGGCGGTCTTTTCACGTATTGAGCGGTTACTATGCAGGCGTATCAGCGGAAAGGAGAAATCAACTGAATACTGCCAGGACTTTTTATGAGGCGATCGATCAGTATGAAGCCGAACCGGATGTGCGAAGACGTGCAAGGGAAAGGCTGTCGGAGTTATGAAATGCACCATTTTGAATCGCCAGGGAGACAATGGATTCATTCCACAGAATGAATTACGGGCTGGTAAACTGCCTATGAATGCACGGGCCCGGAAAAAGTGAAGTCATAGCCGTTTTCTTCTGATACCGTTTCAGTACCCGGTTCGTACACCCTTTCCACGAAGCGTACCGTCCCGTCATATTTTATGAATATCAGGGTTGAACACCGTGTTCCGTAGTCAGGAGTTTGTATGAAACAGGCCGATACCGCTTTTTCCATCTCGCCGGAAAGTCCGGTTTCAGGAAGCTCTTCCTCCGGCCAGGTTTTCTTATTGAGAAGCAGATCAAAGAGATTCGACTCCGCAGGCACCTGATCGCGAGTATAGGTTGAAAATTTATCTTTTGACTCTTCCACCTTGGGCCAGGCGGTATTCAGGAACGCATTGCTGATTCCATGAATACCGGGTTCTATACGGTTCATTCTGTTTTCCCTGTTCGAATAATGGTAAAAACCTGACAGGTCGCCGACAAGCAGATTGAATCCGTTATATCCCCCGGCATGTTGTTGAAGTTGAGAGAGGTACTTTTTGGGAGGATCTTCACTTTTCAGATAACCGCTTACCAGCTTTCCCCGGCTTTCCGCATGCGGATCGTACGATGTCATATCCCTGTAATTCGTAATGGCGGCAAATCTTCCGTTCTTCCGAATACCCAGCCAGGTTCCTCCTGCCTTTAAATCCTTACCGGCAAGAATTTCAGGATTGGATTTCCAGAATCTTGCAGAGCGGGTTGGGCGCTTGTAAAATTCATCCCGGTTGGCAGCCATGACCAGGTAGTAACCGGGAATATTTCTATATCCAAAAACAATCAAACACATTTATTCAGGGATCAGTTATCAGTTCGCAAGAAACAAGTAGCCAGTTGCCCCGGCAGATTATGTTTTATAAAAGGTAAAAGTTACGCTCCATCACACCCTGTACTCCTTTTCTTTACAAAGCCTCCTATAAATACATGCATTGAGAAACACAAACAAATCTGTCCGGCTATCGGTTCGATTTACACAGGGATAACAAATTGAACTGAAAACCGTCTAATACACTATCGGTCTCATTTTTTCCGTCAGACTCCATGTTGAATACGGTTTTGAATTGATTTAAGAAAAAACTGAAAGAAAAATGGTTTGAATTCGCAGTAAAAATGAATATTTATGAGATTAAAATTAAAACAAGGCTGTTGTGGGATTAGAATCTGGAAGTGATACAGTGCGCCGTGACTGGCTGATCTTTATTTTGGGCTTGCTTGCTGCCGGATGGTTCTTCTTTGACTACGGGAATCACCATCCGCTTGCGATTGCTGATGCTTCGGTCAGTAAACAACAGATCGTTAATCAGGGGATGGGGACCTTTAATGATTTGGGCTATTCGTTAACGGAAACCGATTTTAGAGCATCTTACAAGATCCGAAATAACCTGATTGATTCCTTGCAAAAACAGGTGAACCTAAGGGATTTCTTTGCGGATAGTGTGAATAAAAGGGTCTATCGGGGGACGTATTGGAATCTGGATGTTTTTTTGCCGGCCTCCGGGGAGGATGATTCCTTTGATTTTGAGGGTCCGGGAATCCAGGCTGAATACAACCTGAGATATGACGAAGAAGGGAGATGGCTTGAATTCAGAAATCCCGATCAGCGGCGTCCCCTGAGGTTATTGAATGTAGAGGCTCTTCAGTCAACCCGTACTCATCCGTCTCCTCCGTCGGAGATGATGACGGCCCGGGACGATTCGCTGGTATTGGAATATTTTTCGTTTGATTTGTCAGATGATGAAACACAGATAGAGAGTGGATCGGAGGAATCTGCTGAAAGGGTCATATTAACTCGTTCAGATGTATTGGACATTGCCCGTTATTATCTGAACCAATCCAGCTGGCCGGAACCCTTACTGGAGTTTCAATCGATGAGACGGGTTCCTTTCGATACGTTTGAAGCTGCTGAACTGGTATTCGGAATGGGAGTGGAGAGCGTACGGCAAAGGCTGGAACTGAATATGAAACTCTCGCCGGGCGGGGCCCTGCTCGGCCTTGAAGCCAGCTACCCCTCTGTGGAAGATTCCAATCAGCCGTTGCAGTTTGTCCTCGGAAGCATACGCGGGTTTATCGCTGTCATATTCTTTTTCTGGCTGATCATTCTATTCTATATCCGCATGCGGCTGAGAGTGATTGACATCCACTCCGCTATTTTCTTTGCTGTGATAGCGGGGATCTTTTTCCCCGGTTTTGAATTGTTGCGTTGGCTCTATGAAAATATAGGGGGGCCTGAAACTCCGGGAGTTGTCGATTTAATCATGTTGTCAATATTTTTAAGCCTGATGGCCGCATTTATTTCCCTCGCGTTTTTTATCGTTACGGTTACCGGGGAGTCCCTGACCCGTCAAAACTGGGGGAAAAAAATTCGGACTCTTGATCTGATCCGGATCGGTCACTTCGTTAACCGGCCGGTGGGTGTAACCTTCATTCATGCGGTTTCGTTCGGATTTATGCTTGCTGCTCTGTGGTCCGCCCTTCAGTGGGTGTTCCCGGGGGTCTATATTTCTGTGGAAAGTACGTTTAAAACGGATCAGGCATATCTGGCCCCGGTTGTTCATCTGGGAACCCAGTTTCTGATTTGTTTCATCGTCATCCAGTCGGTTTATTTGATTCTGATCGGCCAGCTTCGAAAATTTACGAAGAACCCGGCGTTGATGATCGGATTGTCGGTCCTCATATTTGGATTGATGGCTCCGATCAATACGGAAATCGGCCCGGCCGGATACGAAATTGTCGTGAGTGGATTTATCGGTCTTGGTTTGGGGGTTTTGTACATGACGCGTGATTTTTTAACGACTTTTTTGTCCTTTTTTCTTTTTACGGTTTTACTGAGTACGGCAGACGGATGGGTGATGCAAAATTCACCGGATACTCTCGTCTTATATCCGGTACTTGGGTTTATCCTCCTGTTTCTGGTGTTCGGCTATATTGCTGTTTCCAGGGGGAAATCCGTCAGGGAGCTTCCGAAATATGTTCCGGAGTATATTGAAGAGCTTGCCCAGGAAGAGCGAATCAAGCAGGAACTTCAGATTGCAAGGAAAGTCCAGCAGTCTTTTTTGCCGGTCAAAAAACCGAATCTGTCAGGCCTGGATTTAACCGCAGTTTGTATTCCTGCCTATGAAACGGGAGGTGATTATTACGATTTTATCCGGATTGATGAACATCGCGTAGCAGTTATCGTAGGCGACGTTAGTGGGAAAGGGTTTCAGGCGGCCTTTTATATGACCTTTATCAAAGGAGTTTTACACGCCTTGTGTCGTGATTACGATTCTACGGTTACGGTACTGAATAAGGCTAATGAATTGTTTTATGAGAATGCAAGAAAAGGCACCTTTATTTCCCTCGTTTTTGGAGTGCTTGACCTGAAAGACGGGCGTTTTATTTTTTCCCGGGCAGGCCATAACCCTTTATTGCATTATAGAAACGCAGACAACAAACTCGATATCATCCGGCCGAACGGCATGGCTCTCGGAATGGCGCAGGGAGATGTATTTACCCGGAATATTACCGAACAGTCGATACAATTGAAAAAACATGACCTCCTTGTACTCTTTACGGATGGAATCGTTGAAGCGGTAAACCCGTCAAATGACTATTACGGGGACCACAGACTCCACCATAAGATCTACTTCCATCAGCAGGAAACATCAGAAGAAATTGTCAATCAAATCATCAAGGATGTATACGATTTCTCAGATGGGGCTAAACAACATGACGATATGACTTTGTTGGTCATTAAAAGAAAATAAGTTTACTTGCATAAGTTCGTTATTCTTTTAAATTCCCTGCAACTTATAAAGAGAGGGCTTTGAAAAACTGTGGTTTTGCAAAGCCCTCAAAGAAAGAGTCGCTTCATGAGCTCTTTTCAATTACAAAAGTTATTGA
>JBBDNC010000154.1:0-14891 GCA_040877875.1 Balneolaceae bacterium
ATGTCAAAGAATAGGTTGAATTCAAATTACTTATGACTGGTTCCGCCACCATCCGATAGCAATTGGGGATTTATTCGATACCAAATAATAAAATATAAGGAAAAAATCGATACAAGTCATTTGACATTATGAAAACGTTTTCATAAAATGATTAATATTCTTATATTATACGAGTAAATGTCATGAGCATACTTTCATAATCCCCAATTTGAAACTTTTCAATCCATATTATGACGAACACGGTTAAACTGGCAAATTTTATCGACGGCAAGTGGACGATTCCCGATAACAGCGACTTTCTGGATGTCGAAAATCCGGCGACGGGTGAGGTCGTTTCATCGGTTCCGCTTACTCCGAATGATGAAGTAGACAGGGTCGCACGGGCGGCAAGGCGTGCCTTCAGAGACTGGAGACAAACGCCTGTCACGGAACGGATCCAATACCTGTTCAAACTCAAGGAGAAACTGGAGAGCAACCTGGATTCCATCGCTGAAATCATTACCATTGAATCGGGGAAAACCATCCATGAAGCACGTGGAGAAATGCGCAGGGCGATTGAAAATGTTGAGGTTGCCTGTGGAGCTCCGACACTTCTGCAGGGGTATAACAATGAAGATATTGCCCATGGCATCGATGAGATTATGATACGCCAGCCTATCGGAGTGGCGGCGATTATTGCACCTTTCAACTTCCCCGGTATGATTCCCTTCTGGTTTATGCCGTATGCGATAGCCGCCGGAAATACCTGTATCGTCAAACCTTCCGAAAAAGTGCCCAATACCATGAAACGGGTATTTGAACTCATTGAGGAACTCGACCTTCCGAAAGGAGTCCTGAACATGGTAAATGGTGACAGGCGGGTGTCGGAAGCGATTATTGAACATCCCGAAATCAATTCTATCAGTTTTGTCGGATCCACCCCCGTGGCAAAAGCCGTCTATGAAAAAGCGGGAAAATACGGCAAACGTGTACAAGCATCGGGCGGGGCAAAAAACCCAATTATCCTCATGCCTGACGCCGATCCGGAATTATCAATCCGTATTGTAAGCGACAGTGCGTTCGGTTGCGCAGGCCAAAGATGCCTGGCCGCCTCCCTTGCAGTGACCGTGGGGGATGCCAAAAAAACGTTTACGGAAGCACTCAGTGAAAAAGCTCACAGTATCCGTGTCGGCAACGGCTTGAATGAAGATGTGGAGATGGGGCCGGTCATTACCTCTCAAAGTAGAAAAAGGATCCATCACCTCATTGACCAGGGAGTAAATGAAGGGGCCAATATCCTGGTCGACGGACGCAACCCTGACGGGCCGGACTATCAACAGGGTAACTTTATCAAACCGACCCTTCTGGATAATCTGAATCCCGTAAACTCTCTCGCCTCTACTGAAATCTTCGGTCCGGTCCTCAGCCTAATGCATGCCGAAACAGTCGAAGACGCAATCGAACTCGTGAACAGCGGCAAATATGGAAATATGGCCTGCCTTTTTACGACCGATGGGGCCGTTGCCAGGAAATTCCGCTATGAGGCGGAAGCCGGAAATATCGGGATCAATATCGGAGTTGCAGCCCCTATGGCTTTTTTCCCCTTCAGCGGATGGAGAGACAGTTTCTTTGGAGATCTCCACGGACAGGGAAGAGATGCTTTCCAATTCTTTACCCGCCAAAAAGTCGTGGTTGAAAGATGGCCGAAACACTGGAGCCGCAAGTTTTAACCTCCCTTTTTAAACAAACTAAATTTTAATATTCATGAAGATTGCAAATGCCCCTTGCTCATGGGGAATCCTTGAATTCGGACTTGACGGAACGACAGACAGTTATCAAAAAATGCTGGATGAGATGTCGATTGCCGGTTATAACGGGACGGAACTGGGCGACTGGGGTTTTCTGCCGACAGAACCGAACCTGCTACAAAAGGAATTGGAAATAAGAGATCTCAAACTGGTGGGTGCCTTTGTCCCCGTAAATTTCAGGAAACAGGAGGACCATCATGCCGGACTGGAAAATGCCCTGAAAATTGCACGCCTTCTTGGGGAGGTTCACTCCTCTGAAGCAACCATCGTATTGTCTGATGAAAACGGGAAAGACCCCCTTCGCCGGCATAATGCAGGCCGTATCCAGCCGGAGCACCAGTTGTCTTCCGATGAGTGGAAAATTTTTTCAAACGGAGTTGAAAAAGTAGCCCGTACCGTCCTGGATGAAACCGGCATCCCATCGGTCTTCCACCATCACTGTGCCGGATTCGTGGAATCGCCTGATGAGATCCGGATCCTGATGGAGCGAACGGATCCGGAGCTTCTTGGCCTCTGTTTCGACACCGGGCATTACGCCTATGGCGGAGGAAATCCAGTGGAAGGCTTGTCCGAACATTTTTCGAGAATCCGGCACGTGCATTTTAAAGATTTTGACCCGGCAATCGCCCGTAAGTCGAAACAAAACAACTGGGATTATTTCGAATCTCTGGAAAATGGAATCTTCTCCGAACTGGGAAAAGGCTCCATTGATTTCGAAAAGGTTTTAAAGCGCCTGGAAAAAGAAAAATACGACGGCTGGGTAGTCGTCGAACAGGATATCCTTCCCGGGATGGGCTCGCCTCTTGAAAGCGCCAAAAGGAATCGCGAATATCTTCGTTCCATCGGCCTCTGAGTATTCGAACTCCCCCACCGCCGGGTCTTACTCCATCCCTACAAAGAAACTCCCCGACGTAAACCGTGGACGCCGAACCCCGTTTAGCTCGTCTGTATCGCCGGCCGGCGGACTCATATCTTTAAACGAGGCGACAGAAGAATATTGGAGTGCCCATTTTTTGAACACGAAGTGATATGATTCCCGTGTCAGCGAGGTTCGGGCTAATAATAATTACGCTGTCTCTTTCTGGCTTCTTCGTACTCGCTTCTGGCCTGATTGACCGCTTCAATCTCCGATTCTTCGGCCACGGGCACATCCCACCAGGAGTATCCGGGCACTTTTTGTTCCTTATCAACCCGAACAACAATAGCCTGTGATTTTTCTGCACTGAATGCACGGTCCAATGCCGCTTGCAGATCCTCATAACTGTCAACCGAATGCACATCCACCCCGTAACTTCCCGCATTCATTTTGAAATCCACGGGGATGGGTTCTCCGTCAAGCTGGCCGGAATCGTCTTTCCTGAAACGGTAGTTCGTGCCGAATCCTTCTGATCCGATCGATTCCGAAAGAGAGCCGATACTTCCGAACCCATAATTATCCAGAATCACTACCGTAATCTTGACACCTTCCTGCATCGCTGTAGCAAGTTCAGAGGAGAGCATCTGATAGGATCCGTCTCCAACAATCGCTATCACTTCCTTGTCCGGCCGGGCCATTTTAGCACCGATTGCACCTGCAATCTCATAACCCATACAGGAATAACCGTATTCCAGATGATATCCTCCGGGCTGCCAGGTTTTCCAAAGTTTGTGCAAATCGCCCGGAGCGCTCCCCGAAGCACAGACAACCATGGAATTTTTACCCGCTTTCTCGTTAACAATTCTGAGTACATTCGGCTGCTGGAGCTGTCCGTCATCCGAAAGATGAGTGGCCTCTTCCATTTGTGACAGCCACTCTTGCCTGCGTTCAGAAAGTGTTTGACGATAGGACTTTACAATTGAAAAATCATCCAGATCTTCAAGAAAGTGTTCCAGGGTAACCTTTGCGTCAGCCTCCAGGGGGAGTGAAGAGAGCTTATGAGCATCCATGGAACAGATATTGACATGTATAAACCGTACATCCGGATTCTGAAACTGGCTTTTGGAGGCCGTCGTGAAGTCATTCAGTCTCGTGCCAAGCAGAAGCACGACGTCCGCCTCCTCAGCCGTTTTGTTGGCGGCAAGACTTCCCGTTACCCCAATCGATCCGAGATTTGCCGGATGATCGAACGGAAGGGATCCCTTTCCCGCCTGGGTTTCTCCAACGGGAATGCCCGTTTGCTCTGTAAATTCTTTCAGTGTCTCCGTAGCTTCACTATACAGGACTCCGCCCCCTGCAATGATAAACGGTTTTTTAGCAGTTTTTAACAAACCGATCGCCTGACGGTAGAGATCTTCGTCCGGCCTGGTTCTCGGAATGGCCCAAACTCTTTTTTCAAAAAGAGAAGACGGATAGGAATAAGCCTCAGTCTGTACGTCCTGCGGCATGCAAAGTGTAACCGTTCCCGTCTCGGCCGGAGAGGTCAGTACACGCATGGCCTCGAGCATGGCCGAGGGCAATTGGTCAGGCCGATAGATCCTGTCCCAGTATTTCGACACCGGCTTGAATGCATCATTTACGGATACACTCTGACTTAAGGGATATTCAAGCTGCTGCAGTACCGGGGCCACATTTCTCCTCCCGAATACATCGCTCGGAAGCAAAAGAAGGGGGATCCGGTTGATCGTTGCCGTGGCCGCTCCGGTAATCATATTCGTCGAGCCCGGACCTACCGAGGCTGTGCAGGCAAACGCTTTCAACCGCATATTGGCTTTTGCATAGGCAATCGCCGTATGGGTCATCGCCTGCTCGTTACGGGAAAAATAGAAGGGCATTTCAGGGTATTGCTGAAGGGCCTGCCCGATACCGGCCACATTACCGTGGCCGAATATTCCCCAAACACCGCTGATAAATGGAGTTTCCCGGTTATCACGTTTTACATACTGATTTTTCAAAAATTGTATCAATGCCTGGGATACGGTCAACGTTTTTTCTTTCATGACAATATTTGCTTCAATTAGAGTTTCTGCTATGTTTACCGGCGGGTACAGAACGCTCCGCAGTGCCGGCCTTTTTTTCATGAACCAATTTTCCAATTCTTTCTGCCACCTCTACAGGCTGTTCGGATGACGGGTAGAGGACATTCCGGCCGTACATGGCCCCACGCACCTGGTGGCCCGCATTGAGGGCATCCCCGAGATCTTTCATGGTTCTATCCAGACTGGCCCGGTCTCCCCCCAGAATTACAATAGGTAGTGTCGTGGCTTGTACGACCCGTTTAAAATCCCGGGTATAGGGGATCTTGAGCCAGAGATTTCGGCTGAAGTTACCGAGTGCCGAAGCAACACCCATCAGACGGATCAGCGGATCGGGTTCTTTGACCACCTTGTAGCCCCCACTCTCCCGCACTACAGGCAAGGGCTCCAATATCAGCGGAAGGTTCTCACGGTTCATCTCCCGGATCCCTTCTGCACAGGCCATCATGGTGGTGAGGGAGTCCACGGATTTCGGGTCCACTCTCAGGAGCATTTTCGCGGCATCCAGCCCGTATTCACGGCATGTTCCGACATCGGTGCCGGTTACCGGATCATTCAATTCCCATGCAGAACCCGGCATTCCCCCGCGGTTCAAACTTGCAATCAGGAGTTTTCTGTCAAGAACCCCATCTCCCCCCTCTTGCAGCAAACCGTGAAGAATCAGCAGTTCTTCCAGGATATCCATGCTGGCAAGAACGCCGTCAACCCATTCGGAACGGAGCACGGACACCAGCCTGGCTAACAAATCATGTCGGTTCGCCATTGCAAAGGAATCCTGTCCGACTGACACACTTCCCCTGGCCGGATGGTCGGCTGCTACGATGTTTATCCTGCCCGAAGGAACAAACGTCTGTCGTCTGACCCTTTTTTGGGCGATGTCTTGCACGTAGTGATTTGACCTCACACGAACTTCTGTAATCTTTTGAAAAAGAGAATCGGAAATGACCTTGGTTGGATTGAAACGGTTCATAATCCCCCTTTCTCCTCTGCAAAAGATTCTGCTTCTTTCAGTGTAGGCATGAAATTGGCACAACCGTGCCGGGTAACGACGATCGCCCCGCAGGCATTCCCAAGCCGGGCACTTTTCTGCAGCGCCCAATCATTCAGGTACCCAAAAAGAAATCCGCTTGCAAAAGCGTCCCCGGCTCCCAGGGTATTCCGGACTTCAACAGGAAATCCCGGTATATGTTCGGCCTTCGCCTGATCCTTATGATGGAGATAACATCCCTCGGTTCCCGACTTGAGAATCAACAATTCCGGTCCCCGCTCGAGAAGAGATGCGACCGCGGTGTCCGTATCTCCTTCTATAACAGATTCGTTTACCTGTGAATCCTTAATGCGGGCCTGAGCGGTACCCCGGTAGGCCGCTGCTTTCACTTCTTCGGTCGTGCCGATCACCACATCCACGTAGGGAAGCACCGATCGCACGGTCGTTCCGAACGTCTGTACATCCGGCCATTGATCAGCCCGGAAGTCGATATCGAGAATTACCTTTGTTCCTGCCGTTGAGGCTTCTTCGGCGGCAAAAATGGTTGCGGAACGGGACGGTTCCAGGCTTAACCCGGTACCGCTGATCAGAATTGCCCGGGATTGTTCAAAGGGAATCTTCCTGATATCACTGATGTCAATCCCGATATCCGCACAGTTTTCCCGGTAATAGACCAGGGGAAATTTATCAGGCGGTTCAATACCCAATACCACGGCACTGCTGCGTCTGCCCGGTTTTTTTGCAACCAATGTGGTATCCACTCCTTCCTGCTCAAGAAAATGAAGGATAAAATCTCCCACCGGGTCAAGGCCAACACCGGTAAGGAGGGCTGACTTGAGACCGAGCCGCCGGGTGCCGACACTTATATTCGTCGGGCATCCGCCCACATAGGCGGCAAAGCCGGTAATTTTTTCGAACGGAGACCCGATGTCGTTCGAATACAGATCAATGGAGCTTCGGCCGATACAGACAATATCGAATTGGAAATCGCTCATGGTTTCGTTTAGGATTCGAGGAATTCCGGTTGAGTATTCACATCCGACCAGGATCTGTCCATCTCGGGGTCGAGCGTTGCCATGATCCAGACAAAATTCATCGGGTACCCCGGGACGGCCAGGTTGGGGTGGTATCCCCGCTTGATGACCACTGCGTCGTCTTCACGAACAGGGCCGAAATATTCAGGATGATCCAGGTCCTCATAAACAAGTTGAATACCGAATGAAGGCGCCGGCATATCGAAATAAATATAGATTTCCTCTTTGGTGGCGGCATGTTCATGGGGAGGCCAGCTTGTCCAGTTTCCCTCGGCTCCGAAAATCAACCCGCACAACAACCGCCGTGCCGGTACATTCTTATCGATCAGTCGATGGATTCTTCGGTTACAGGCTTCGGAACCAAGATCCTGCGTTAACTCTTCGTCCTGCTCCAGCTCCTTGAAAGGAATGAAAACCGGAGAACCGGAAGCATCGGACGGCGCCGTGCTTTCCAGGATATCCAGGGAAGAATCGGTTTCAATGTATCCCGTCTGGCCCGGGGGTAAAAACAGGGTGTCGTACGGGCTGACGTTGAAGGTTTCGGAGCCAATGCGTACAGTACCCTTTCCATGCAGACAAAAAAGAGCCGCCTCGTAATCCGGATTCTCATATTGGACTTTCTTTACCTCCTGATCCAGAATGGTTCTTGCATAACCGAGTACTTCCAGTTCGGAATTTTCAGGTGTAATGATCCAGTTGCGTCCTTTTTGGCTTGCGGTATTTTTGAATAATCTTTTCGGTCTACTCATATCGAATATTTAATATTTGATAATTAATGATCGATTTCAATTTACAGGTTCGAACTGAAATGTATTGTTGTCGATAACCACCTGTTTTTGCTGTTTGAAAGAGCTTGCAGCGGCATGGCTGACGGCAAGAGCAGCCAGCCCGTCTTCAATGGTGATCGAGGGCTCCGTTTGATTGTGGGCCTTTTCTACAAAGTCCTTTAGCTGAATAATATAGGCTTTCTCAAACCTTTCCATAAAAAAGGGAACCGTGTCATGTGTCACTCCTTCCTTTTTTAAAACCAGGATAGGGGTCTCACGAAGATACCCGATTCGGATTGTCCCTTCGGTTCCCAGAATTTCAGTCTGGATATCATACCCGTAGATCCCGCTTCGGCTCAGATCAACCGAGCCAATCGATCCGGATTCGAATTTAATATTAACCATGGCATTGTCAATGTCCCCGATGGTTTCCATTTCAGGGTATGCGAGGACGTTTCCAATACTGAATACTTCGGATACGTCCCCCATAAACCAGCGGGCCAAGTCAAAATCATGGATTCCCATATCCAGGAAAAGCCCGCCGCTTTTTGCCGGATCTGCAAATTCCAGGCTCGGACGCTGTGGATCTCTTGAAGTGGCCTTGAAAACAATCGGATTACCAATCTCGCCGTCCATGATTTTTTGTTTTGCGGCTGAATATCCGGGATCAAAACGGCGCATGTAACCCATGTGAAAAAAGGTATTGTTCTTTTTAACGACCTTTTTCATCGACTCGGCTTCATCAAGATCGATGGACAAGGGTTTCTCGCAGAAGATCATCTTCCCATTCTCAGCCGCATCGATAACAATTTCCATATGAGTACTGGTGGGAGTGGTTACAATCACTGCATCCAGTTCACTGAGCGCCAGCATCTCCCGATAATCTGTAAAAGTGTGCTTTATACTTATTTTCTTTAAGATCTCAGAGATTTTTGTCTCATCCGCATCTGTCACGGCAATGACTTCTGCTTTGGGGATTTGGTAGGCAAGATATTCTACATACAGGCTGCCCAAACGCCCCAGGCCGACAACTCCTATTTTTAATTTTGAATTCATTCATCCTCCTAAGTATTACATGGAATTGTAGATTTATAATTTAATTCCAGCGTTTGTCTTGTTAGTTATGAGTTTAGTTTCATCGATAGTTTCCCCAAAAAAGATTTTCTGTTTAACCCGTCAGAAATTTTTTATCACTT
This sequence comes from Balneolaceae bacterium, assembly GCA_040877875.1. GTDB lineage: Bacteria > Bacteroidota > Rhodothermia > Balneolales > Balneolaceae > JBBDNC01. Next base: position 8,725 of record JBBDNC010000154.1, read on the forward strand.
CCGCCGGGATATACGATTTTAATCCACATCCGCCCATCTATCTTTTTTTGAATCCCTTCTGCAGCAAAAAGATACCTGTATAGGGGATCATAAATTGCCCCTATGAAATTCGCTGCTCGTTCGTGTCATGTCAATCATACTCCTGGGAGACCCAATCTGAATCCCTTTATGAATAGAGCCAAATGAGCAGTCCGAAAATCCGTTTGAGTCAAAACTAAAGATTTTTTGGGGAAAACGTTTTCATTCGGATCATAATTAATACTGATTAGTTTATCAACATTTAGTTTGGTTACATCGGATTGAATGAACATTTTCTGCATCCCCCTTTTAAAGATTCACCGGCCCTCAGAAAATCAACGATTGACAATTATTTTTCAAATGATGGATCCCCGGACTCTCCGAGAAGGAATTATCCGACGTCACCTTGTAAATGGAGGAACAAGTCCTGCCGACAAGGTCCTCCTATTTATGATTTCTGTCATTAGTATTATAAAAAAGGTTTTTGTCTTTTGAAAACGTTTTCACAAATGTAATAATTTTAGTATAATCCTGAAAAAAGTGAATACAAACAGGCTTTTATTGACGGGATTTATATCCGTCAACCCTGCAGTGAATCCATGAACATGAATAACAGGAGTAAACATGAGTAATAGCAAGAAAACAAATAACCGTACGATGTCGCGCAAAAATTTCTGTAAAACTATGGCGTTTTCAACCGGGAGTGGTCTCCTGATAAGCTCCCTGCCGATATCCGGCAGTGCGTATGTCGCGGGAAATGACACCCTGAAACTTGCTCTCATCGGATGTGGCGGACGGGGTACGGGAGCTGCAAACCAGGCATTAACGGCAGATCCCGGTGTAAAGCTTGTGGCCATGGCCGATGTATTTGAAGACAGACTGAGCGAAAGTCATCGCAGGCTTTCCGAACGATATAGTGATACTGGCCAGGTCGATGTTCATGAAGATCACAAGTTTGTCGGGTTCAACGGGTACAAACATGCAATTGAACTTGCCGATGTCGTGATTTTAGCGACTCCTGCCGGTTTCAGGCCTCTTCATTTTAAAGCGGCTATTGATGCGGACAAACATGTATTCATGGAAAAACCCCTCGCAACAGATGTACCGGGGATCCGTAAAGTTCTTGCAACTGGAAAAATCGCCGATCAAAAGAATCTTAATGTCGTTGTAGGACTTCAGCGCCATTACCACGAAAAATATCTCCAGGCATTTGAGAAAGTCAGAAATGGAATGATGGGCAAGATCGTCGGCGGACAGGTGTACTGGAATATCGGGGCTCACTGGGTGCGGGAGCGAAAACCGTCGCAATCCGAATTGGAATATCAGATGCGAAACTGGTATTACTTCACATGGCTTTCCGGTGATCACATACTTGAACAGCACATCCATAATATTGACGTAGCCAACTGGTATATTGGAGAATACCCCATATCCGCCCAGGGGATGGGAGGACGCGAAGTACGAAAAGGCCCGGAGCACGGCGAGATCTTCGATCATCATTTTGTCGAATTTACCTATCCCGGGGGAGCCGTAATCGCCAGCCAATGTAGAAACCAACAGGGAACAATGGAAAAAGTCGGTGAAACGCTTCAGGGTACCCGGGCTGACTTCACTACGGAATGGGGCGATGATAATTCTATTTTTAAAAACCGGGACGGAGAAATTCTATACCAGTATCGTTCTGACAAGGACATCAGCCCCTATCAGCAAGAGCATAACAAACTCTTTTCATCCATACGAAGAGGTAACGTCCTCAACAATACGGAGTATGGGGCCAAAAGTACCATGACAGCTATCCTGGGTCGCATGGCAACCTATTCCGGGAAACTTGTGACCTGGGATGAAGCTATCAAATCTGACCGGAAACTGTTTGAACCCGAAAATTTTGGTTGGGATTCTCCGCCTCCGGTCATGCTTGGCCCGGATGGAAATTATCCCACTGCCAGGCCGGGAAGCACGGAAGTGCTCTAACTGCAATGGAGAGAGGGTCGATGAAATCGAAAACACCTGTCCGTCAGACTTTCTTCAAGCTCAGGTTGACCCTTGTACCCTTGTGGAGTTCGGGTTACCCGATCCGCAGGGTATGCCTGAAGGGAGTTGTACCCGTAATGTAAACACGATAGCCGGCGAGCCGGATCTCACCCCCGTGTACCGCATATTGTTCGTTGGACTGGGGAGAACGGGTATGTTCTATCCTGCCCGGCCCGAATTCTATAATATCTTCTCCGACACGGTATGAACCCGTGCTTTCGCTCAATAAAAATCCATCCGGGTCTCCTTCTTTGGGAATAACCCCGGAAAGCTGCCCCCCTTTTCTGAAGCACAATTCAACGGTCACGTCCACATCCGGCGTCTGGTCTACAAGAATTTCCATTTCGAACGAACCGCTACCGTTTAGTTCTCTCACAATAACCTCCGACCGGAGTTTTTTATAATCTTTTGGCCGGTTTTCAAAATCCATCTTGCTGTAAAACCGTCCGTCGGGCGACATTTTATAGACCCCTTCAGGGTTCCTGTAGCTTTCAGGCAATGGCTGATGGTAGGGGACCTGACGTTCTTCCCAAAGCCGGTAGGTATTGCCGTCTACGTCCAGGCCCTGGCTTCTGAAATACCCGGTCCGGAAAAACGCAGGAGACATCCGCACCGATTCGAGAACTGCATCCCCTTTCCGAAAGTTGAAAAAGGTGGGATTGTGTGACAATCCGGACCAGACTCCATGCCCCAGATGCCAGTCTGTCCCCCCAAATACAGAAGCTGTCATTTCACCCCGTCTTATTCTGGCCAATCGGGTATTTTTTAAAATTTTCACAAAATGATCCGACGGTGAAACGGGCTCAGGGAGCGGCTGATTCAGTTCCTCATGCAATAAAAAATCGCCGAGGTGTTCACCGATCTGATCCATATACTTTGTTTCGATCAGCCGGGCCATCGCTGCAAACCGGGGGTTGTCCTCCCTGATCGCCATATACCGAAATGGTAAATAGAAACGGTGGATCATAACCGGCCGTCCGGGAGACTGGTCCTGACGTCGCGATGAAACGGTTTCGAGTTCGCCGGCTGAATCCATTAAATACATGGTCAGTTCGAGATTTTTACGAATCGCTTCAAATAACTCCGGGCGATTCTGATAAATTGCCACATCCAGCAGGGAGGGATTGTTCACCGATGCATCATAGTTTCTGCTCCGTTCGGGGTGCTCACCATCTTCGTCCTGCCCGAGACCCTCTCCCAGCCAATCATTAATCCGGTTCACATACTTTTGATCGGGATACAGGTCATTGATCCCAGCCAGGGCAGCACTGATTGCCCATCGATGATTAGGTGTATGAACCCCTCCCGCTGTCAGAGCTCCCGCTATGTTTAAAAGAAGTTCCCGCAGGGAGTCTCTGAGAGCCGCCGTGGCAGACGACCCGTCCTGTAAAAGCAGTGCCTGTGCACGGAACATTTGCTCAGCCATAAATGCCGAATCGGGCGGGGATTCCAGGTTGCCAAAATCAAATGTACCATCCGGGTTCTGGTCCTCCAACAATGAATCAACGACCTGCCGCATCGGGGTTACCAGCCCGTCACTCCTGTAATATTCCGAATACTCCGAGCAGAACCCCGAAGAGACTGCAAGCAGATAACCGCTCCGGCTTCGGTAACTGTCCGTCTCTGTATACCGCTGCTGCTGACTCAGGTAATCGGCAACCCTGCGGTCATTGGTTTTACTGATAGACTCAATCAGGGTGTTTGAATTCTGGTATCCGGGCCGGGGATTAATAGCCGACCTGCCTAAAGCCAGGGAACCCAGCGAAGCACCGAATGTATTTTTCAAAAAGTCCTTTCTTTTCATAATGTGGAATTCATAAGTTTAAATTCAGAGAACTTGTATTTTCTTTTTATACTTTCTTGCACCCTTTTCTACGGGAAGTTCCCCGCCGTGTGTGAATCAAATCTTCATTTTATGTAACTGTGACAGCAAAAAAATTCATCTCGGGTAATTTTAACTCCATGGGACTCATCCGGCTGGATCGTTTTACTTTTTTAAGGTTTGCGTAAAAGAAATTATTTTAAATAAATGGTAACGTTTTCAACCAAGCAAGCTCTTTTTGATAAAAAAGTCAAATATATATGACTGAAATAAATGACAACACAAACTGGCTCATTCCGAAAATAAAGCTGCTTTATCATGTTTAACCGGTTTAAGACCCTATTATGGGATTTTGACGGGGTTATACTCGACTCGGTACCCATCCGGGATAAAGGATATCGATATGTATTGGAAGACTTAAAGAACTATCCGGATGAAAAAGTAGACCGGCTCATAGAATTCCAGCAAAAGAACGGGGGGCTCTCCCGCTATGTGAAATTCAGGTATTTCTATGAAGAGGTCCTGGGAGAATCCATAACCGAAGACGAAGTTCACAAATTTGCCGGCCTGTTTTCCGAATATATGCTGGAGAATCTGATGGATCGGGATCTTCTGATTGACGAAACCCTGAACTTTATCCGTTCGAATTATCAGACTTACAACATGCATATTGTTTCGGGTTCGGACCAGGACGAACTGAGACATATCTGCAGTGAACTGGAAATAGCCCCGTTTTTCAAATCCATTCACGGCTCACCTACCCCAAAAATTGAACTGGTAAAATCTATCATCAATGAAAACCATTACGAAACGGATGATATGGCCTTGATCGGGGATTCCATCAATGATTATGACGCCGCCCGAATCAACGGTATTACCTTCTTCGGCTACAACAATCCGGAAATTCGCGAAAAAGGAAGCGGCTATATTACTTCATTTTAATTCGTTAAGGTATATGTGGCCACGGGCTTGCCACTCTTAATATCCTAAGAGTTCACGTTATTTCATTTTACAATAATTCGATTTTTTTCTCCTGTCAGAGTTTGAATCTCACCGGTTTTAAGGTTGATTACAAAATTGTCACTCGGCAGATCCTGTGAAAATAACTGCATCACCTCAAAAATGGTTTTGAACCTGTTTTGAAACACCTCATGAAATCCTGCCTGGTCGAGAGGTTCTCCAAGGGATGGATTCCCCGCATTTGAAAGAGCCTCTGCAATCAGGGAATATTGCTCAATTCTTTCACCCGGAATATCACGCAAAGCCAGCTCATCTGCATTCCGAAGCCTGTAAAAATCCACACTCAGGTCCGTTCCATTCCAATTATTCAAGTCGGACAACCTGATTCCCGCGTTTTCAGCCAAACGGGCAGCTTTTTGTTCGGCCTCCTCCCACTCTTCCGAAAATTCAGGAGTCAGTTCCTTCAGATCCGTACTCCCGACCTCCGCCCATTTTTTAAATTCGGCAAAGGGAAATGAGTTCTCCAGTGTTGAAGCAATCATCATGTCACGCCCATTCAAACCGGTTAGCATCGTACGCACATCTTCCGGCCACTCCCGGGGCAAGAACCGCAAACGGGACAGTTCCCGGATATGCCAGTCGGTAAACTGATAGTAGTCGGATGAATGCAAAATTTCCCGATTCCAGATTCTCTCATAACCGAGGCTGTCCAGGTATTTCCATTCATCAAGATAGTGAGAGAACAGGGTATCAAAATCCGGTACTTTATCTATCACCACGGTTTCGACTTCAATCAAATCCTTATCATCCCGGACATGTACAATTTTGTAAGCAGGCACATAAGCGGCCAATGAGGGTACCTGAACATTAAACAGGATATTTCCCGTAACCTCATCCCGGATAACCCCTGTATCATTCACGTGATGATGACCGGAAACCCCGGTATCATTCATGTGCATGTGTCCGGCAACATGAATCCTTAACCCGGTTGCGGCCAGAGCCTCGCTTGTTTTTTGGGACGGAATCCTGCGCAGTTGAAAATTGCCTTCACCCCATAGCTCCTCAATTTTTTGACGAGCCTGATTATAAAAATCAACAGCGGGAAAATGGCTGAATGCAAGAAGTGTTTTATTATTCGCCTCCGCCCGTTCGGCTACGTCTTCGATCCATTCGAGCAGATGTTGCTTGTGGGTCAATACATAATTGTAACCCGTGTTTCCCGATCCGGTGAAATTACCAGGGTCGGCCGGTGAGTCCGGGTCAGCATCTTTCAGGGGCAGATAAACATTCGCATCAATACCCATTAACCAAACATCCTCAATCGGTTCCACTACAT
>JBBDNC010000155.1:0-14772 GCA_040877875.1 Balneolaceae bacterium
ATCTCAAGGCCCACCACCGAATTTCTGAGGTCAATAATAAATTCACGATCTGCAGCTCTTTCATCGGATTCTACTATCCGGCTTCGGGCCTCTTCCAGTTGTTCATCCATCCAGGAACGAAGATTCACCTTGGCCTGCCGGGCTGCATTTTCAATCGTCCAGCCGGTTTCGGTACCGAGTGCCGTACCAAATCCGTACAAGTCTCCGCCCGAAGCCTCCCCAAGTTTTCCAGGTGTATACCCGGATGGATAGTATCCTTCCTCAGCAGAGATCTCTTCCGGCTCGTCTACCGGTTCGCCTGCCCCGGACGGTTCAGGTGTGGCACACCCGTATAGGATTCCTCCAATAAAGATGCATCCGAATACAGCCAGATTTCTCATTACCCGTTATCATTTTTAAGTTCAATATAAGCGGTTTGGGACTCGGGAGTCCGTGTCGTCAGGATAACACTTCCCCGCTTATCGAGGCTCTGTCTGATCCCTGTTCTGACTTCCCTCAACGTTTTTACCTCTTCACCGTTAATTTCCATAATTTCGTAATCCTGTCTTAACCCCCGATTCCAGGCTTCCGAGCCGCGTTGCACGGAGGTAACCGTCAACGTATAGGATGACGGATCCACAGGTGTAGCAATAGCACGAACGGTAAATCCGAGATCAAAACGATAAAACTCAATTCCATTATACTCTTCCTCATCCCCCTCTCCGTCAAAGTCCTCCGGGCGGATTTCCTCTTCCTCGAAATCAAGTAATTCCGGTTCGGGAATTTCCATTTCCACAAGCACAACCTCCAGGTTCAGGATTTCCCCTTCGCGCCAAAGAGTCAGGTTTAAAAGATCCCCGGGCCGAAACATTGCAACTCTTTCCTGCAGCTCGTTCGCTTCATTCACCTCTTTTTCATTTACCTTCAGGATCACATCGCCGGCTCTTATCCCCGTTTCCTCCCGGTTTACATCCTGTACCCGGACTCCCCTGATTCGGTCCATCCCAAGTTCACTGGCAATCCGATCATCCACCGATTGGATCGAAACTCCCAACATTCCTCGCCGAACCTCGCCGAATTCTATCAGGTCGCCCGCTATCTTCAATGCAAGATTACTGGGTACTGCAAAACCATAACCCTGGTAATTTCCATTTTGGGTTGCAATGGCCGTGTTGACACCGATGAGTTCTCCGCTTGTATTCACAAGTGCCCCGCCACTGTTCCCCCTGTTAATGGCAGCATCGGTTTGAATGAAACTTTCAATCGGCAGTCTGTCATTGATAATTTGCACACTTCGTCCCAATGCACTTACTATACCGGCAGTAACGGTGGATCTCAGCCGAAATGGATTTCCAATTGCGAGGACCCATTCGCCAACTTCCAGGTGATCGGAATTTCCCAAAACAACGGAGGGCAGATCAGATCCACTGATTTTAAGAACTGCAAGATCCGTACTGGGATCTCTCCCGACAATCCTGCCTTCATAGGTGCGTTTATCACTCAGCACAATTTGAATCCCATTGCTTATCGCGTCTCCAACCACATGATTATTAGTCAGGATATAACCGTCTGATGAGAGAATCACCCCGGAACCGACGGTTCGGGCCCGCCTGGGACCCGGCAAGAGTCGATCCCATAAATTATCCTCTGATTCCATCTCCTCCCGATCTCCCCTGCCCCGAAGAGGAATCGTTGTTTCGATGTAAACCACGGTGGGTGTCACTTCCCGGGCAATTCTCTGAAACAGAAATCGGGAGTCGACCTTTTCAAGGTCTTCCGGATCAATAACGGGATCGGAACTTCGCTTTACCTCCGTGATATGGACTTCTGCCAAATCGGATGAATAATTATCCTGCCCAAGGAAAGAGAGGATCAATCCAATCATCACTCCAATGAGAAGAAGCAGGACTCCCGATAGAAAAATATCACGTCGTTTCATGTCAGTTTCTCAATATTTGTTCAAAAATAGCATCCGATTTCCTCGGTTTGATTCCTTCCAGGTGATAACGGAAGTACTTATCCAAATGGTCTATGAGTTCACTTAGTTCGTTTTTCGGGATATTCTGTTTCAGAATTGTATAACTTCTTGTCGATACGGCTTGACGTAGAAACTGTTGCTGATTAGATGTCAGCCTTTCCGAGTGGTTTGGGGCCGGCGTCGACGAAAGCGTCCCCGCAGATATATTAAAAAACAACCGGCCCTTCTGAATTCCTTCGTTTTCCAGTTGCAGCCCCAGGCCCAGCAAATGGGCAAGACGGACTTGAACATATGGAAAAATAAGCCGTGTTACATGATCCTGCTCATGAAGCCAGATTAAAAAATTTCGTGTAAACTCATATACCGGTTCGTTGACCTCTCCCTCGTGAATAAGTTGTGATACCAGTTCTACAACACTCATGCCGATGGCCATCTTCTCAATATCGGAAGTTAGCGAATCCAGCCGAATTTCACAGGAAGCGTCAGACAGGGTTTGCACCGACCGGGTTGGTTTAAAATAATAAATGACAGATAAAATCTTGCCCGGCTCAATCAATCCGGCAAATTTACTCTTGGGTTTCTTTGCCCCCTTTGCGATCACGGCAATTTTACCATGCTCCCTGCTGAAGACCGTTGCAATCAAACTCGATTCACTGTATCGGACGGTCCGGAGTACAATGATATTGGTTTTGGTAATCACACCCTCTGGATATTTAAATATGGAGAATCAATGGCTGAAAAGCTTACCAGTGCTTGGCAAGGTCTGAATTTTCACAACCTAATCAAAACGAATCCAATTTTTATCTTCCAGTAACTGAACCATCGCCGGAAGGAAAGTCAGGGCTGTGAGAAGGGTCATGCCGATCCCTGTTACAGCGATAATCCCAATCGATTGCAATCCGGGATGCTGGGTAAACAAGAGTCCGGCAAATCCCATCATCGTCGTGAACGATCCGATTGTAATATGCTGGCCGGTACTTGACAAGACATTCCACATGTTATTTTTTCCCTCATCCCTGTAGCGGTGGGCAATATGAACCCCGTTGTCACAACCGATTCCCAAAATAGCCGGAAGTACAACCAGGTTATAGAAATTGAATTTTAATTCGAAGATTAACATGATTCCGAACAGAAACAAGAATCCCACAACCAGAGGGATCATGGCACTGACCGACCATTGAAAGGACCGGAATGCATAGAGCATGAACAAGAAGACGATAATAAAGGTTGCCGTAACCATATACGGACTCTCACTCTGCATCAAATCCAGCATTTCAGCAGCTACAAGAGAGGTGCTTGCCGCAAAATATGTTTTGCCGCTTTCAAGTTCAATTTCACCAATTTCATTTTTGAATGCAATGGATTTTCGGCCGTCCGACAGACCCGAGTTCGGATAAATAATAATAAAACGCCCGATTTCCCCCTCCGTTGTCATAAACCTGTTCTTCAGAAAGTCCGGAAGCCTCTGTTCATCCAAAGGCTCGGTGGTTTGGGAAGCCCTTCGCAAGAGATCCAGTTGCTCATCTTGCTGATCAACAATAAAAGGATCCTGCAACAACTTTCTTATTTCCTCGATTGCCTCCAGTTTTTTCCTGGCTATTTCCGGGGTCGGCGGAAATCGTTCCTGCAGGGCTTCCACTTCATGAATCATCGTTTGGGAATTCGAATCTCTTTTTACACGTAAAATCTGTAAAATCTCAAGGACATCTTCATCATTTTCGGCAATGATGTAAGCAGGATTCCTGCGCTGGGTTTCATCGACTCCCTCCGAAAAATCACGAAACGCTTCATATTCCGGAAATTCCGGTTCCAGTTTTCCGAAATCATATTCAAAGCGCAAGTCATTCACATTCAACAGGACCAGGGCCGAGAGAATAAGGCTGGCGGCGACAATGGTTAGTGAAAACGGATATCTGCGGAGGGGCTTCTGTTTATTGTTTTGCTCTGCCCGTTTATTTAACAGAATCCAGCCCGTTCTTTCAAATAACGCCAACAGGGAGGGCAGGATAAAAAGCATACAGAACAAAGCAAGGACAATCCCGGTACCGGAAATAAATCCGAATTCGGAAAATCCGCGAAAATCAGCCGCAATCAGCACATAAAGAGCGGAAGCTGTAGTAAGAGCACTGACCATAATGGCCGCTCCGGTTCGTTCGTAGGATTGCAGCAGGGCATCCAATACCTCTTTTCCTTCCGATCTTAATTCAATATAGCGTGCGTAATAGTGAATACCATAGTCGATTCCGAGTCCAAATAAGATTACAAATAAGACTGAGGTCATGGTATTGAGTGTCCCCAGAACTGCATAGGTAATCCCAAACGTCCAGCACAAACTGATCAAAAGGGGAATTCCGATTACAATAAACGGAATCGGAGCACGTATCAGGTGACTCCATATCGTATGTTGTTGGTCTTCTCTCCGTCCCCGCCTGTAATTGATATATTTTTTAAAAAAGAAATAGAGGATAACCAGTAAAATCACACTTGAAATTCCCAGAGCAAAACTGCTGAAAACATCATTTTGAATGGATTCCAACTCATTCAGGTGACGCTTGAGACGCCCTCCGTAGCGGACTTCCATTTCAGGATGGTACGTTGCCGGATCCAGAGTTGAAATCAGATTTCCATACGACGCAAACATATCCTCAAGGTATCCGATATTACTCTTGGAGCCTGAAGGATACATTTTGAAGAGTACCAGTGTGCTGTCTTCATTTACCGGATATTCATTCGGAATCAAATCTTCATACGCCTGTTGATATCTGTCCAGGTCCCGGGCTTCCTCCCCTTCCTGATCTTCATCCTCCCAGTCCTCTGAAAAATCGACCAGAAACGGGTTGGCATCTTCTTTGGCCTGCTGAATTTCATTTTCAAGATAGGAGCGGATCTCTTCTATTTCGGAAAAAGTTGCCAGATATAATGCATTGTCCTTTAGCACTTCCGTATCCCGATAAAACTCGGCCCGGTTAAAGAATGGTTCGCCTCTTTGTTCGTCATACATTTCAAGACCTTCCCGAATAATATCTTCGGCAAACCTCTTGTTTGCATCAAACTCGGGCGACCGGACAGCTACTTCCATAACGGTTTCACCTCCTACTGTTTCCTGCAGCTTATCCAGGGCCTGAACCGTATTGTTGCTTTTAGGCAACAGGTTTGCAATATCCGTATCCAACTGGAGCTGAAGTGCAAAATATCCTCCTGTAATCGCTAATAAAACGGAGACCGTTAATACAAGGATCGGATGACTGTAATTAAATTCTACAAGAGGTCGTAAAAAAAATAGAAACTTTTTCATAAAAAAATCTTTCAAACCTGTCTTTCACTTTGCACAAATCACTACTTTTTGTGCCCATCATTCGGCGGCCGGCGGGTGGCAAGCTCATTTTTAAACGAAAAAAGGGGCTGTCCCATAAAATCGCTGTAATAATACGCATTTGTATCGGAAATACAGGAAATATTCATTCGATTGATCATTCTGTCCTGCCTGCAGTTTTCAGTATAATATTATCATAATCAGCTCTCACAGGGCTTCCGGTACTGACTCCGTCACTGAGGATCAGAATGGCAAGGGGCTTGTTTGGCGGGTGATCACCAAAAAACTTACGGTAGTCCGCATAGATATTCCGTTCAAACGTTTTCCATTTACCCGTATTTTCCCGGCCGGATTCTACCACAAGTATCTTCATCTGATTAAAATTCATGGATAACTCCTTGCCCACCGGGAGGGTCGAACTCCATGTATAGCGGATGACCCTTGGAATCCGAAGCCAGTTTAAACTGTAAACAACATAAATACTGGCTGTCACATCATTTAAGCTGTTCTTGTCTTCCCTGGCTCCTTCAGGTAAAATATGTGCCCTCCATCTCCATGAGAGGATCGGATGTTCCCGTATACTGAGATTTTCAACTTCCTTCAGCGGGAAGTTCAGGTGAACCCCTTTTACCCCGTCGAAACGGAGAAACTTATTGCCGTCTTCCTGCATCACTTCATAGAGATACCGGGTTTGATTTTTATCCGTATAATAGGCAGGGACTTTTTCTCCTTTTTGATCAAACCACCTGGTGGGCAACTCCCCTGTCGATTCTTTTTCAAAATCTTCAACCAGCAAATCTCCGTTATTTATAACAGGCAGGGACGTGACAGGAAGACCCTCAGGTATCTGGGCTGCTGCCAGTAGAGGGCTAAATATAAACAGGCTTAAAACCAATACATGCTTTTTTAACATATCTAAATACAAATGGGAAAAACAGGATTTATATTTTAATTGAATTTAACGTTTCTAAAGATTCATTCGTGCCTTCATATCCGTAAATAAACGAGCCGATAGAACATCCCAATTGGCCTCCCTGAGAACCCGTTTACGGCCCTGATCACCAAGTTTATGCATCCTTTTTTCATCTTTGAACAAGCGAATGGTTTCCCTTGCCAAAATACCGGCATCTCCTTCGGGAATAATCAGTCCCGTTTCTCCATGCAGAATCGCGGATGGAATCCCTCCCGAATCCGAACCGATCACGGGAAGCCCGCATGAATTCGCTTCGAGAAAAACAATGCCAAATCCCTCAATATCAGGGATTCTGGTTCGGGAAGGCATCACAAACAGATCTCCGAGATTATAATACCGGTTCAGCATCTCGTAAGGAATACGGCCTGTAAATGTAACCTGTTCGGTTAATGACAACTCCTTTGCGAGGTTTTCCAGCCGGGATCTGTCCGGCCCGTCTCCTACAATCAGATGATGTATATCGGGTATTTCTTTCCTGATATGTGCAAGTGCCATTAAAACCGTATCAATACCTTTGCGTGGCACAAGACGTGTAATCGTCAACAGAATTTTTTTCCGCCCCAGCCCGAGTTCTTTCTTCAGCTCCCTCACATCGACAGGATGAAACCGTTCCGGATCCGTTCCGTTGATAACCACTGTGAGTCTGTCATCTTCCACACCAAGCTTCTTCAACTGCCCGGCAGTATAGTCACTTACAGGATAAAAATGATCCGCCTCACGCAACACCCACTTTTTGTACCGTTCGAAGGCACGTCCCAGGCCGGGAAGTTTTTCATAGGGATTAAAGAGTAATTCGCGTATATGAGCTGCCACAAACACCTTTTTGATCCGACCCCGGTTCCGGGCACGGATGGATGCAGCGGCTGTCTGCCATTGGCTATGAAACATCGCATCCACCGAATGTTCCGTCAGCAGGCCCGGTAATTTCCGAAGCAGAGGTAAAATCAACAGCTCATTCCTTGTCTTGATCCGATAAACCGGAAAATCCAGGCCCTCGTCAACGGCCGGCGCCCCGGGTTTATCCGGACAAATCAATCCGAACCATCCGCATTGACCATATAACCGGCGGGCATGCTCATACGAATAAGTCTGGATCCCCCCATACTCCGGCGGAAAATCCTGAGTCACCATTAATAATCTCATGTATATAATGAATCCATATAAAACTTTATATTGGCACCTGAAAATAACGCATTACCTGACTCCCTGAAACATGAACTTTCGCAAGCCCTTTGAACGGGCAAGACAATATTTTTCTACTTCATCAGGAAAAAGGGTGTTGAAATGGATCCAACACCTTTTTTTATGGGGAATCCTCTTTTGGCTGATCTACCAACTATCCTTAATCGGATGGCTGAATGTTTGGAAGTCTCTTCCCAAACAGTTTTGGTTTTATTTCCTGTTTATCATCATGTATTTCCAGCTCCCCCTGTTTGAAGTTCTTATCTACCGGATTACGTGGACATTCGAAGCACTTCGTTCTATTCCAATTTTCCTGATCAAAAGGGTGTACAACAAAGATGTAATCGGTTATTCGGGAGAGGTCTACTTCTACGTATGGGCACGAAGCCACCTGAGCTTGAAAGACCGGGACATCTTCATGACTATCAAGGATAATAATATTATTTCATCGATTGCCTCCACAATTGTGGCAGTCGGACTCTTGTCCCTGTTTTTCTTTACTGATCAAATAGTGTTTATCGAATGGGTGATCGATCACAACCGGGCTTATTTTTTCGGCGGAACTCTCCTGGTTCTTACTCTGCTGATCTTGTTTGTCAGTTTCCGCAGATTTGTGATAACCATGACTCTCGACAAGGCATATAAAATTTTTGGTATACAGATGTTCCGGTTGATTTTCCTGCAATGCGTCAATGTGCTGATGTATTATGTGGTACTGCCCGACACCCCGCTCTATGTCTGGTTCTCACTCATTTCCGTTGAAATTATTCTCTCACGGATCCCTTTTCTGCCTAATCGTGACCTGATTTTTGTTGGAATGAGTATTGGCCTTGCCGAAGGATTGATGGTCTCCCAAACGGATATTGCAGGAATTATGGTAGCCAGAGCGGCATTGGGGAAATTGTTTAATTTTCTATCATTCGGATTGGCTAATCTTGCAAAGAAAAGTACGATCGTGCCGGAAATAGATGAGGACGAAATCCGATAGACCCCTATACCCTGTGGCGGGAAACCTCCAACTTGTGATCAATAAACTTACAAATCACCGAATCCGGGATTTTTCCAAGCAGGAAATTAAAAATTTTATTCCAGGGATATCCGATCAACAGAAGGATATAGATATAAGGACCGAAATAGATATTCATCGTTACCAGGATTCCAACATGCATGCCGATCAGAAGAGTTGCCTGGATCCATCGCGTTTTACGAAACCATAACAGAAACCCGGTGAATTCTACCCACAGGCCAAAACTCAATATGGCAGTAGCCAGCCAGTAATATTGAAACATATACTCTTGCAACAGGTTAAATTCGAATACTCCATGTTGTGAGAGCCGATCGATAGACCGCTCTCCCATCCAGAGATACATATGCCGGCCGTCAGGCCATAACAAGCCGGTACCGACAAGTTTGCATACTGCAGCGGATACATACCCGAACCCGGCAAAAAAAAGAATCAGGCCAAAGACCCCTTTACGCCGCCCGGATGCTTCTTCAATAAACAAGTCCCCAAGAGCAAATGATAACAGAACCATTGCAGTAAGATTGGATCCGTGAGAAATCTCCCCCTGCGAATAGCGGGCCACGTAGTGAAGATGCATCAAAAACAGGGCAATCAGATAAAAGCTCCTGCCTTTATTCAAATAACCTGCCAATACAAAGACCGAAATAAGAAAAGCATTGATATACGCATAGGTAGGTTGAAACATGAAGGAAACATCCACGTAGTTGGCAATTCCCAGCGGTAAAATCACCTCGCTGAGCAAAGGCATATAAGCCGCCCAACTCCAGGCATAAAGCAATACCTGAAACAGCATCACTGTTTCAATCAGTTTTACAAATAGATAGTCTCCGCGGGTTTCTTCCCTGTCAAACTGAAACAAATGGTTAAAAAAAGATTCAGCCTTCATTCTTCAGTCAATTGCGGATTTACATAGGTCGTATCAGGCATGAGGTAAAAATACGGGGTAAATTCAATCACCACATTTTCACCTCCCTCATCTTCGTACTTGCCCCGAACCCGGTATATGACAAGTGACTGACCCTGAAGATAATCGCCGAAATAGCGCCTGATACTTTGAATTCTTCGCCGGGACCAGTCGGTATTTTTTGATAGAAGATTCGCCAGATCATTCGTATTGAGGCCGATGTTGTCAAGAGGAAATACCCGGTCCGGCAGCTCCTCTTCATGGATTGTGGCCCATTGGATCTCTGTATCAGCCGGATCTGCCTCGTAAACGATTGCCCTGGACCATGGATTCCCTGCCTGCGAAAACATGGGGTAGATGGATAAAGGCCAGAACTCTCCCAGATGAGTTGCAACGAGCAGTGCATAGACCAACAATGTGCCGAAAAGTATTTTTACTGGCTTTTTTCCCATCCCTGGCTGAATGATTACCGGTCTTTTGTCAGAACCTTTATATTATGTATTCTTGTTGCTTGGAAGATACATAAAAAAATATCGCTGTAAATAATAAACCGGTTCTGAACGTTAAAACTTAAACGTTTCTTTTTTAACCTGAATTATTCACAAATTTCTTGGTGAATAATCCAGGTTAAGGACAATTCTTAACCTCTGATCTACTGATGAAATGACTCTGCATACGGATCCGGCTTACAACGGGTATCATATCCAAACCCCTTCTGCATTTAACCCTTCCCTGTTGAACGGAAACGGTACGGTTGGAAATAAGGCTCGCAAAAAGCGAATCATCCTGACCTGTAATTACTCCCCCTGGTCGCTTTACAGTGGCGGAGGGCAGCGTTCTACCCACTACCTGGCCACTTATATGGCTCAAAAAGGACACGATGTACATGTCATTTATTCCAAATCCCCGTTCGAGTCGGTATTGCTTCCGGATCATTTGAATTACCATGTCCATTGGGCGACGTTATACCGGCACAGAAGCAACCGGAAATCCTTTTTTAGGCCTCTGACTGCCTTTTCGGTCAACCGGCTTGTAAAAAAGCTGTCTGAGAATTCAAAATACCCTGTCATTGTTCATGCAAACGGGGAAGAGGCAAGTTTGCTGTATCGTATTCGAAATTCTCTTGATTTCGGATTCATTGCTACACCCCGCTATTCATTCTATCCGAAAGAGTTGTCGCAGTGGAATCGGTTAACCCTCATGCAGAAAATCAAATTTTTCCTCCTGAACTGGAAATACATCGAATTAGGAAGGGTACTCCGTGAAGCGGATCGCATTTGTCCCCCGAGTCAATGGGCATCCGGCGAAATATCCCGGGTATACCGGATCGATCCCCAAAAAATCATCCCGGTCCCCAACGGAATCCCCCAGGAATTTTTACAGTACCAAAATGATCCGAATTCCGACGGCGACATCGTCTTTTTTGGCAGATTGAGCCATGACAAAGGAGTTGATCTTTTGTTGCGAGCCTATAAAAAACTGGATAGTCCCAAACCCTTTCTCACCATCATAGGAGAAGGAGAAGAAAAAGAGAAACTGGCCGGTTTGAGTATGGACCTGGGAATTACCCATAATGTGCGGTTTTTACCCTGGCTGTCTCACCACGAATTGGGACAGCTCCTTTCCAAGTCCAGGATATGCGTACTGCCATCGAGAGACGAAAACTACAGTTTGGCAATTTTATCCGCTCTTTGTGTAAGTGTCCCCACTATCAGCACCC
The DNA here is from genome assembly GCA_040877875.1 of Balneolaceae bacterium. Taxonomy (GTDB): domain Bacteria; phylum Bacteroidota; class Rhodothermia; order Balneolales; family Balneolaceae; genus JBBDNC01. The sequence goes on from JBBDNC010000155.1 coordinate 11,074, forward strand.
GGGTGGGAGGAACCCCTGAAATCATCAAGGATGGGGAGACCGGCCTGCTCGTCCAATACAACGATATTGAAAGCCTGACCGAGGCGATGCGGAACTTTCTTGCCAACCCTTTCAAAGCAGAGGAAATGGGGCGAAACGGATCGGTAGACGTACGAAACAGCAAGACCTGGGCTTCTACATGCGAAAAGTTTGACGCGATTTATGACGAGGTTCTGGAGTTATCCGTTAACTCCTCCCACGTTTTTTCAGCAAAACGGTAGAATGGCTGTTTTTGATGAACCCAGCCGAAATGCAAACAATAGGGCGTGGTTTTCAGGTAATCTCCCCTTCCCGGAAAAAATGAAAACGTCCGAATGAACAGGTTTCTCAACCATCCCGTTTTTAACCCCCTGAAGCTGAATACAAACGGGTCGCAATAATACAGACAGATCACACGATTAAAATCCGGATCATAATCCGTGTAGGCTTCGATAAAATCAAGCTGTGGACTCATTTGTCCCTGAAGCCAGGGATAAACAGGCAGGTTTAACGTCGACATCGCCATGGCCAGGCTCCATTCACACGACTCCTCATTTCTCCCCTTTTCCTTCAAACGGCTTTGAAAATGAGTCTCGTTCTGTCGTTTCAAGATGGATGACGCAAGCAGGCAAACCTCTTTTGTCTTATCGGGGTCGTCCGCATAAATCATTCCAGACTGTACCCGGCTCAAATAGGTGAGTCCAAAACGTTTGAGTGTCCGCCGTCTTCCTCTGAAAAGGATATTCGTCAAGACTCCGAAATTCTTGGGAGCTCCAAAAAAATGATCGGAAATCTGATTTCCTGTAATTGTAAAATCATAGACAGAGAATCCCGTCCACAGGGAATCAGGGTTTTTACACCAGATGATATCACTATCCAGATAAAGATTTTTGTCAAAAGGCATATATCGATGCACATTGTGCTTGAATCCGACGATAGAGGCATGTTCTTCATCCAGCGGCACAATTTTATCGACAAGGTTAGCCAGATTCTTTTCCTTCAGTAACTTCCTATGGGGAGTGCTGCAAACCAGGGCTACCGGCCTCTCCCGGTCATACCGGCGAAGAGAAACGATACTGGCAATCGCATATTTCAAATACTTCAGAGGGCCGTACGAGGCATATACATACCCTTGATGACCGTCATGGGGAGGATTTGCAGTTTTTTGATTTAAAGTCATGGGGTGGATCGGGCAGCCCTGCGGCGAAGGCTCTCAAGCAAGGGTTCAAAACCCCGCTGCCGGATAATATTTTGAAATTGCCTGTAATAAGATTCCTTTGTCGATACCTCATCAATGACCATATCTGTAATCACCCAGCCCGACTCATTTTTGCGCATTTGATAGCTGACGGGAGTTCGCACATCTTCAAGTCTGGCAATTGTACGCACTCGTGCCGTATCATTTGCAACACGAATTTCCTCATAAGTGACTTCAGCCCGGTAAATTTCCAACCTGTTTAATGACTGGTCCCGTACGATTGATGAAAACAGGGATACAAATTCGTTCCGCTGTTCACTGTTTATTTTCTGATAGGTATCCCCCAAAGCATAGGCAGCCATCGCTTCAAAATCAATAATACCGTTGATAATCTTTTTCAACTTCTCGCGCTGTTCATCCGTATACTCCGTACCTTTTGGGCCTAACAGCTCCTTGATTTCCTGATCTCGGGACTCAAGCAACTTCCGAATCTCCTGCTCACCCTGTGGTTCGCCCGCCAATTCCTGAACCCCGGCAAAGATATCGGGTACACAAATCAACAGAAGTAACATCGTTAATAATAGTTGTCTCATAATCTGCGTTTCCTTGTTATGAATGTCCTGTCAGCAGCTTAAGGAAGCCCGCTTATTGAAATCCCGGACGTTCTGTATAGAGCGGCAATTCGTTTATTCAATTGAAAAATACTTTGCTTCAATTCTACCCGAAGCTCAAGTTCCTTCCGGATGGAATCCACCAGGTCTTCTACGTCTCCGAATCCATAGTCATAGTTAAGCTGTTCATGACGGACCCATTTCCGGGTGGTGACGAGGGCTTCATTCAAGCGATCTACTTTCTCTTCAGCCACCGCAGCCTCTTGATAACGTTCATTTAATTCAAGTATAATTTGATCGGACAGGGCTGTTTTTAAATCTTTTACACGATTATATTCGATCTGTTCCCTGTCGATGCGGTTATTGATCGCCGAGAAATTCAGGTTCTGACGAATTCCAAAACCAAAACCGGCCGACATATAATTTGTATTGTTAATAATAAAAGGGTTGGTTTGACGCGGCCGGTTCGGGGTATTCGCATAACTTGCCGTGAGTCCCAAATAAAACATCGGGTAACTCTGAGCCCGGATGGCTTCCACGGAGTGTTCATACGCTTTGATTCCCGCCTCCACCCCCTTCAACTCCGAACGGGAATTCATTGCCTCACTCCTGTATGTTTCGAACGGTTCAATCTCGACCGGCAGGGGATCCAGAAAATCCTCCGCAGGAATGTAAGCCGTCTCCTCACCGTCCGAGAGAATATAATTCCAGATACGCTGAATTCTTGCAAGGCTTTGACGAACTTCTGTTTTTTTAATTTCAAATTCTGATTTATAAATCTCGAATTGAAATACATCCTTTTCCTGAAGATTCGGATCTCCTTCCTCTCTCATCTCTTCAATACGCCGTTCGATTTGACGGATTTGCCCCTGCGCATCATTCAAAATTCGTTCAATTTCAATAGCCAGCAAATAACTGTAATACAACTCAAACAGTTGCAATTCCAGCTCTTCCTTCTTGGCGTTAAATCTCTCTTCCGCTGCAAGAGCTCCCAGTTCAGCCGCCCGGATGGCCTTATTTACGGCACCCCATGAAAATACCGGTTGTATGGCACTGACCTCAGCCCTTGTAAAAATAGCCCAATTCTCCCAGTCATTTTCCAGATTCGGATCCAGATAGTACTGTCCTCCTGGCAAGTTCGGGTTACTGCTGACCACCCCGGGTACTAACCCGTGATTCGTATTCAATTCGACACGGGGAAGAATCCGGTTGGCACGGGCCTGATCCACACGGTTATGGGCCAGGTGAACGTCCCCCTCTTCATACTGAATTTGGCCGGATTGATTCAGGCCGGTTTTTAAAAATTCTGCCAGAGATACACGAACCGTATCCTGAGCGGTTCCGGTGGCAGCAAGCAACAGGTACAAGAATAGTGAACATGCATACTTCATAATACAGGAATGTGATTCTGATAGAAAAATACAATGGCACAACGCACTTCCTTACAGATTATTTAATATTGAAGCTTAAATAATGAAGCAGATTCATAGTGTTAATATTTTGATATAGTCTTCACGTTCTACTGCATCATTATCAAAGAGGGAATCAGCTGGAATTTCTACTTTTCAGTTAATAGTCTCATAAATGTTTTTTAGCTCAACTTTAACCTAACATTTGAATAACCTGATTATTCTGGAAAAGTTGACCACCATTCCGATTCAAACAAACCCTCACTGGGTTCGATTGTGAGCCTTTAAGGCTATGACATTGATAAAGTTTTTTCTCATGCTTTCACAATTTAATTCAATGTGGAATCAATCTCTACGGAAATGCTGCTTAACAGAAACAAACGATCAAACCCGATTTGGTGGTCCTAAAATTGGGGAGTATTACAAAAAACTGTAATTCATGATAAATGCAATCGCGTCCGCT
>JBBDNC010000156.1:0-68040 GCA_040877875.1 Balneolaceae bacterium
CGAGTCATGACCGTCATCCCAGGTTATTTTCAGGGCATGATTACCAACCTGTTTGATGTTTTTGATTTCATAACGCCGAGTCGGTTTCACGAAAAACAATTTCATATCAAATTGTCCCATTTTACTATGCCCTCCCCTGCACATCACACAAGGACAGTTTTTTCTAAGTCCGAATAGCGGATACTCGGAAAGGTGTCCGTCACTCCACTCAATCTCCAGGGATTGTCCCCCGTTATCGACTTCAACGGAGACCGGCCTTACGGAATAACCTTCTCCGGTTTTCTTATTTGCCATTCGTATAAACTGTTTTTAACATTTTTAAATTAAAGCCATCAATTTTTTAGCGGGCGATATTTAACAGGGGCCGGGAATTTTCATCAAAAGGATGCATATCTTCTCCTGACATTCCCAATACCGTTCGCTGTCTGGCGGACTCAATCCTTTAAGATAACAATTCCATATGGTGTTGATCTACCTTATTTCAGGAATCATTACCCTGGCAGGTGGTTATATCGGAATGCAGAGATGGTTTCGATTTGAAAAACTGAACAGATCGGTTCTTTTAAACGGAGGGCTCCTGATCCTTGCCTTGTTCACACTCTTGATGTTGGCCCGGGAGATCGGCTACTTCCCCCAATCGGTAGCTGCCCCCCTGATGATGGGGATCTACAATTTTCTTGCGGGTTTTTTTATCGGGCTTGCCTGGCGTTTGATGCGTCTGCGCAAGAGCTCCGGCAACGTATTATATATGTACAGATCCTTCTGGGTGGATCATGCCCCACAATTAGCCTCCATACTAATATTATTATTTGGCCTTTACCGTACCTCGATCCTGGTTGAACAGCCGGTAACCGGAATTCGTCTCACGTCCGGCTGTTCCCTGATCGCTTTTGGCTTGTTGGGATTCACACTCAGGTTCGTGCCGGAATTCCGCACCCGCGGAATTCTCTTCCTCGACCGTTTAACTCCCTGGAAACATCTGCTCTCATGGTCGTGGAAATCAGAGGAAGTGATTTCTATCGAATACCTTTACACATCCCAAAAACAAGGACGCATGATTCGCGAATTTCTGACGACCGTTCCTGCAGAAGATCGACGCCAGGTCGAAACCATACTCTCCTCCAAGATGAAAGAATTCAGTGAAGAAAGAGAGAAAAGCCTGAAAGAAATTATAAATGAAGAATAAATAGTGTGAATTTATTTCCTTCCGTGAACGGTCTCATCCATCCGTTGTCGAATATCGAAAAGATCAAATTAACCAATCTTGCAGCCAGATCACTTTCCGCTTTCCAATTCCCGATATCAACTTCTTGATCTTTATTCTCGTGGAACAAGCTTCCTGTATTCGACCATTATACATCGATTTTCAACATACGGTATTTGATGTTCCGCAGCCCGTTTCCTTGCGGAATCCGTGGATACACCCAGTTGGGTCCAGACAAGCGGCTTTTTCTCCCTTTGCCCGGACCATTTGATGATCTCCTCCATCATTTCATTCGTATATTTTTTATTCCTGAAAATATCAATGATATCGATGTCTATATCTTTCGGTAAATTCAGAACAGAATCATAGGATTTTTCACCAAGTGAGTGATCTATATTCGGATTCACGGGGATAATCCGAAAACCGAGTTTCTGCAAATACCTTGCAATCTGGTAACTGGTGCGTTCCGGGCGGTCCGAACATCCGAGTATAACTACCGTTTTCGCTTCATTCAGCCATCGGCCGATTTCCTTATCTGAGATTTCTTTCAAATGCAAAAATATTAATAGTTTAAATTCTCGATTGTGCCTGAAAAGGGTTATCTTTCCCGCATATTATTGCTAATAGCAAATATATACAAAGGTGTGATACTAACTTATAGTTTTTTACATCTGTTGAAATAATTAAAGCACTAAGTAAAACCAAAGGAATATTTTGTCTAAAGTTAAAGACGGAGATACAGTTAAAGTTCATTATACAGGAAAACTTCAGGACGGATCCGTATTCGATTCTTCCGAAGGCAAGGAACCTCTTGAATTCACTCTTGGTGAAGGTCAATTGATTCCCGGTTTCGAAAAAGCTGTAGAAGGCTTGAACCAGGGTGACTCAACAGAAGTAACGATTCCCAAAGACGAAGCCTATGGAGAACCGCGAGAGGATTTGGTTATCAATGTACCGAAGGATAATCTGCCTGATGATGTAACCCCGGAAGTAGGGATGCAGTTGCAGGTCAACCAGCCTGACGGACAATCGATTCCGGTTCGCATAACCGAGATAGGTGATGAAGAGTTAACCCTTGATGCCAACCATCCACTTGCAGGACAAGAACTCACCTTCGAAATAGAAGTGGTAGAGAAAGTTAAAGACTAATCGATGATATTACACCTCCGTCCGGAGGTCTGTCACATCTCAACCTTATCTGCAGAAGGTACCTGAAAAATTGACTTTGAATCCCTTTTCTTATTCCCGATCGGGATCTATGAGGGGGATTTTTGCCGGTTTAAGGATAAGTGTGTAAACCCGCTTCCACTCATCTCATCCCGGCCAATCTGCCAGTGGATTTATTCACCGGGTTTGCAGAACAGTATCACATCTCCCGGATTAAATTCCGGTTCCGTTCCCCAATACCGGCCCATCCACTTAAAGGTTTCACAGGCATAGAAAACCACGTGAGTATCGTCGTTTTTGTAATGCCAGTTCAGGAATCGATCAGGATCCGGTTCGGATGGAGCCAGGCGTGTCATGACCGCAAGCCAGCCTCCCGGTTTCAGACACTCCCAAAGCCGTTCGAATTCAAATCGAGGGTCGTACAAATGTTCGGCCGTTTCGGTAGTCGTGATAAAATCATATTTCTTGTCGAACACCTCCCGGTTTTTGGCATAAAAGATATCATATAAATCGACCGAGTGTCCGGCTTCCTCCAGCATTACGCTTAGAGTAGGCCCCGGACCCGACCCGAAGTCAAGACCGTATCTGCCGGGAGACAGCTTTTCATTTAACGGATCAAATGCCTGAGACAGAAATTCCCGATAATCCGGATCGGACGGATCATTTTCATGCTGTTCATACCGTTCCAGCTCTTCTTCTGCTGAAAGGCGATGAGCGGGATCTGTAAAAATCAACAGGCAGTGACTGCACCGGTAAAAATCACGACTCCTGCCCATTCTCGACCCTTGATCCTGGCAGAAAAAACTGACCTGTTCACCTTTACATAAGAGACAACAGTCGGTCATGATTGCGATTGGCTTGTATTCGTACCCATAATTGGATTTACTTCAACTTGTCTAATAGGGTCTCAACCGCTTCCTTCACATCCTGATGATCGGTATTTACAACGATCTCTGCTTTTTCCGAGATTTCATAGTCGGCATCATAACCAGTCAAACCTTCAATCTCACCGGTCTTTGCTTTCTCATACAATCCTTTGGGATCACGATCCTGTGCAGTTTCCGGTGCACAGTTTACGTGAACTTCAAAAAAGGAACCTTCCGGAAACAGGGACCGGACCCGGTCACGGTCTTTCTTATAGGGAGAGACAAACGTACAGATCACGATATTTCCATGTTCGAAGAATAGCCGGGCTACTTCCCCTACTCTTCGGATATTTTCAGTACGATCGGCCGGGCTAAAACCCAGATCTCCGCACAAACCATGTCGAATCTGATCGCCGTCCAGGAGAATCGTCTGTTTACCTTCATCCCACAATCTCTTTTCCAATTCTTTTGCAATTGTACTCTTTCCGGCTCCGGAAATACCTGTCAGCCAAAAGATCGCAGCTTTATGTCCATATCTTTTTTCACGCTCTTCGCGGGGTACATTCCACGGTTCCCAATGAACATTGGGGGAAACCGGAGCCTGGGAACCCGTTTCAGGTTCCGGTGTTTGATTCATACGGCCGGATTTCCCCGTACCCATATCTTTGTCCGTTAGCTCCTCTTCCTCCACCAGGGGGTCATCCAATTCGGATTTGGTAGATCCGGCACGAATCAATCCCGCTCCAATCGTAGCATTTGTCGCAGGATCTATGATGATAAAACTGCCTGTTTGCTGGTTGATCTGAAAGGGATCATAGAAAAGAGGACGGGCAGTTTTGAGCTTTACCCTTCCGATTTCATTAAGCTCAAGAGTGTCCGCCTGTTCACGGCTGATCGAATCAACATTCATCCGGTACACCAGCTTTTCTACAAATACCTGTGTAGTTTGGGTTGTATGCTTGATGACATACGGCTTATTTAACTCGAGATTTTCTCCTCCCATCCAGCACAAATAAGCTTCGAAATCAGACCCGATATTGGGAATATTATTTTTCCTTACTATCATATCCCCGCGGCTGATATCGATATCGTCTTCAATAGTCAAAGTCACCGAATCACCGGGAAATGCCACGTCAAGATTCTCATCTTGTGTAACAATTTCCTTCACCCTGCTTGTCAGTTTTGAGGGAAGGACCATGATCTCGTCACCGGGTCGTATCCTCCCCGAGGCAATCCTTCCGGAAAACCCCCGGAAATTCTGATTCGGGCGGATCACATATTGAATAGGCAGACGAAAATCGACGATATTGTGAGATGCATCCACTTTTACCGATTCAAGGTGATGAAGCAGGGTCGGACCGTTGTACCAATCTGTGTTGTCGCTTTTGTCCACCACATTATCCCCTTCAAGTGCAGAAATAGGAATGTAAGTAACGTCATCGACATCCAGTTTTCGGGCGAATTTTCTAAAATCACCGACAATATGGTCAAATACTTCTTCGTCATAATTCACCAGGTCCATCTTGTTGACTGCCACCACCAGGTGAGGGATCTGGAGCAAGGATGACAAAAACGCATGTCGCTTAGACTGGGTAAGCAGCCCTTTTTCGGCATCTACCAGAATCACAGCCAGTTCAGCTGTTGAAGCACCTGTCACCATATTTCGGGTATATTGGATATGGCCGGGGGTATCCGCGATAATGAATTTTCGTTTCGGTGTGGCAAAATAGCGGTACGCCACGTCGATGGTAATCTTCTGCTCCCGTTCGGCTTTGAGTCCGTCGGTTAAAAGCGCAAGATTCACCCCCTTTTCCCCACTGCTCTTGCTGGATTTTTCGATAGCCTCCATCTGATCCTCAAAAATGGATTTTGAATCATACAGCAAACGCCCGATCAGGGTACTTTTGCCATCGTCCACACTTCCGGCAGTCGTAAACCGGAGCAGATCCATATCCAGGTACTTATTTTCATTTTCGCTTTGTCCGTTCTTGTCACTCATTTAACTTCCGTATTGCTTATTAAATTAATTGGCCATTCCTTGCATATTTGCGTGAATGGATTAAAAATAACCCTGTTTTTTTCGGTCCTCCATGGCCGTTTCACTTCGCTTGTCATCATGGCGGTTCCCCCGTTCGGTTTGACGAGCTGTTGCAACTTCCTGGATAATTTCTTCCAGGTTCGAAGCCGTTGACATCACTGCACCCGTGCTGGTGGCATCGCCGATTGTCCGGAAGCGGACCATGTGTGTTTCCAGTTTTTCCTCTTCCTGCCGGTTTACAAACTCAGTATCCGCCAACCATATACCCCGGCGGTTAAAGACCTTTCGCTCGTGGGTAAAATAGAGAGAGGGAATTTCAATTTTTTCTTGGGCGATATATTGCCAGACATCCATTTCGGTCCAATTGCTTAATGGAAAAACCCGAAAATGTTCTCCGGGGTTTTTACGGCCGTTAAAAAGATTCCATAACTCCGGACGCTGGTTTTTGGGATCCCACTGACCGAATACATCGCGGTGAGAGAAAAATCGTTCCTTGGCCCGGGCTTTTTCCTCATCCCGTCTTCCCCCTCCCAGAGCTGCATCTACCTCGTACTCTTTCAGGGTCTTCAGCAACGTAACGGTTTGCAGGGCATTCCGGCTGGCATCCGGCCCGGTTTCTTCCTTGGCTTCGCCTTTGTCGATCGACTCCTGAACACTCCCGACAATCAATTCAACTTCGTTTTCCTCAACCAACTTGTCACGAAAAGCAATGGTTTCATGAAAGTTGTGTCCGGTATCCACATGCATGAGGGGAAAAGGAATTTTCCCCGGATAGAAAGCTTTTTTTGCAACATGGAACATACAAATTGAATCCTTGCCACCGGAAAAAAGCAAGACGGGGCGTTCAAATTGTGCCCCTACCTCCCTCATGATAAAAATGGCTTCATCTTCAAGTTCTTTCAGATGGGTAGTACGCGCCTGATTTTTTGGGTTGCTCATGGGTAAATCTATCTGTATCTGTTCTGTATGGATATAGTTATCTGTAAAAAGGTGTAGGTCGTGACTGGCTGTTCATGAATCTATCCGAGCTTCAATGTACAGCCCCTAATCACGTTCATTCGCTTATTCAATAATTCGGTTAAGTTAAGAATCTTATTACCTGTTTTCATGTTTGCTTTCGATATACCGAAATCAAAAAAGGAGATCTCAAATCCGAAATCCGGCAGGGTTTGAAATCCTTAAAATTCAAAATGGCCAAAATACCGGCACCAGGCTGATGGCAATGACGGCAACAACCAGGTTTAATGGGAGGCCTATCTTTAAAAAATCTTTAAAGTCATATCCGCCCGGACTATAGACCATCAAATTGGTCTGGTATCCGATGGGAGTTGAAAAACTGGCGGAAGCGGCAAAGATGATGATCATTACAAAAGGCATATAACTCACTCCCAGCGAGGCTGCTGTCGACATAGCGATCGGGAAAATAAAGACGGCTGCGGCATTATTGGTGATCATTTCAGTCATGACCCAGGTAACCAGATAGGTTGTAGCCAGTGCGAGCAGGGGATGACTGCCGGCCAATCCAATCAGGCCACCGGCAAGGTGTTCCGCTGCTCCTGTGACAAATAGTGCATTTCCGATGCCTAATGCGGATGCGATTACCAATAAAACCGGCCAGTCCACATTGTCCCGTGCCGCACTGATTCGGCAGCACTTGGTCAGAATCATCATCACAGCAGCCAGAAAGGCAGCCTGAAACATGCTCATCAGGCCAAATGCGGTAATCAATACCATTCCTCCAAGAATAGTCCAGGCAATCCAGGATCGTTCATAATCCGGGGTATTATTTTCCGACAATGTACTGACCAGGTAAAAGTCGTTCGACAGGCGGTATTTTTCCACAAAATTAGCCGGAGCTTCCAGCAGTAATACATCTCCGGTTTGCAATCGAATATCCCCGATTTTTTCATTAATACGTTCTCCCCGCCTGGATACAGCAAGAATGACAGCGTTATAGCGATTGCGAAACTGTCCCTCGCGAATTGTCGAGCCATTGAGGGGATTGCTCTGGGAAACGACGGCTTCTGCCAGGACCCGTTCCCTCCTCGGGGCATCGAGCTTGAAAACCTGGTCGGTTGCCGGCGAAAGGCCCGCAATCTTTTGCAGATCCACGATCGACTCCACCTTTCCGGTAAAAATCAGCCGGTCATCCATCATAAGTCTTTCCTCCGGCGAAACCGCGGGAATAATACGTCCGTCCCGGACGATTTCAACCAGAAAAAGTCCCGGCAGATGCCGGAGACCGGCTTCTTCAATACTTTTACCTGAAAGAGAAACGGAATTATCGACATCCACCATCATTTCAATCGTATACTCCCGGGTGTTTTCAAAGCTTCGGAACCCGGACTTTCTTTCAGGGAGAAGCGTGCGGCCGAAAAAGAGCAAATACAGCGTCCCCGCGATCGCAATGGGAATACCGACATATGCCGGCTCAAAAATATTCAAAGACTCCCCGGCAGTTGCGAACAACAGGCCGTCTACAATCAGATTGGTGCTGGTACCGATCAATGTACACGTCCCTCCCAAAATCGCTGCATAACTGAGCGGAATCATTAACCTGGATACCGGAAGATCATACTTTTTCGCCCAATCCTGAATGGCGGGGATAAAAGAAGCAACGATCGGAGTATTATTGAGAAATGCACTCATCGTCATCACAGGACCGACAAGCCGGAGTTGAGCCTGAAACTGGTTCCCGGGTTTGCCCAAGAGCCGGTTTACGACAAACTGGATCGCCCCTGTTTCTTTCATACCCGCCGCAACGATATAGAGAGCTGCAATGGTAAGCATCCCCTGATTTGAAAAACCGGTTAGAGCTTCAGCAGGTTCCACAATGCGTCCGACGATGATCACAGACAAACCGACCAAAAAGATAACATCCGGCGATATTTTCGTAAATGCTAGCAGTGCAAAACATAGAAAAATGATAACGAGCACTGCCCAGGCTTCAAAACCCATCCATTCAATGATCTAAAAATCTATTAATAAGAAAAAAGAAAATTCTATTTGTCTTCGGTTTCCTAAATTGTCAGAAGACATTGCCTCAGGAGTTTCCCCCATCGGATATTCAAACTTTCGTCATGAAAGAATATTAATGTAAGAGTGTTTCCTGTAAGAATAAACTATTCAAACGTCTTTTGAACGACTTCCTCCCCGACAATTTCGGATGCAATTTTATATGCGCCCTCGTAATCCTGTTTTCGGAAACAGGTTAACATCCCGGAGTCCACCAGGCTGTACCAGAGGTCTTTCCGCTTGTCAAAATCCGGGTAAGTATCTGCCATCGGTTTCCTGAGATCCTGCATAAACTGTAGAAACGGTACATATTCCTCTCCAAATTCTTTTTCAAAACGCTCACGAAGACGAACGGCCAGTGTCGGGGCTGCTCCGCTTGTTGAGATTGAAAGGGTAAGCGGTCCCCGTTTAACAATCGAGCCGAAAGTAAAGTTACAATGCGGAATATCATCCATCACATTCACAAGGATTCCTTCCTGTTCAGCCTCCTGGTAAACCTGTTCATTGACCGTCCCTTCGAATTCAGCAACGATTACCATAAAGGCTCCCTTAAGATCTCCGGTCCGATAGGTTCGCTGAACCCAGTTAAATCGAGTTTCAACCGCCCACTTTTCCATCGGTCCGGTTAACCGGGGGCTAATCACGGTCAACCTTGCATTCCGTTCAAGCAATTCACCGGTTTTCCTTTCCGCTTCATGGTCTCCCCCGATCAAAACTGTCTTCTTTTTATCCAGCCTGTTCAGGTAAATCGGATAGACTTCCATCATTCAATAATCCTACTCTTTAGAATTAGTTGAGCTGTTACTTCTAAGTATTTTATAATCATAGGATAAACCATTATTTTCCTTTCCTGATTTACCATTCCCTTTCTGGTATTCCTGGGTGTATATATGGATCCCGCATTCCGTTTTATCCATATCTTTCCAGCGTCCGGAACGTTCATCAAAATCATTGTTAGCCGGTTGTGTACAGGGTATGCACCCGATACTTGGATAGCCGTCGTCATGAAGAGGATTATACGGCAGGTCGCGTTCAAGGATATAGTCCCAAACCTGCTCGTTCGTCCACGTTGCAAGCGGGTTCATTTTAACGACTTCGTTGACCGGATCCCATTCGATAATTTCAGTTTTTTGTCGGGTTTCCGACTGATTTCGGCGAACTCCCGTAATCCATGCTTTCTTATCCGACAGGAAATTTTTAAGAGGCAGGACCTTCCGCATATAGCAGCAATTGTCAGGATCCCTTTTCCAAAGTTCTCCCCCGTGCTTTTCAGCCTGTTGATCCGGGGTGAGCTCAGGAAGTACTTGAATAATATCGATATCATATCGCTCTTCAAGCTGATCCCTGAGGGTATAAGTTTCATCAAACAAGAGCTGCGTGTCCAGATAAAAAATCGGAACAGACAATCCTTCCGATACAATCCGGTCGATCAGATAGACCCCCGAGGGGCCAAATCCCGTTCCAAGAACCATATCCGAGCCAAAATATTGAAATCCCCATTTCAGGATTTCATCGGGATGAGCTCCTTCAAACCTGGCATTTAACTCCTGAAGCCTCTCGGGTGAAAACCCTGTCTCCAGTTGTATTACATTACTGTTATCGTCAGTCTTGTTACTCATTAAATGAATACCAATTGGGTTTATCCTGCAAATTTAGAACGAATTTCAGTTAAATGTTTGAATTTTTCAGGATTTTTATCCTTGCCAAACCAGGCCAGGTCCGTATGCAATGCGGCCAGTTGGCCAATAATAATCGTAGCCGGAGGAGAAAGATGTTCTGATTTTTTCGCGATCTCGTTCAAAGGGGCTGCAACCGTTCGCTGAGACTGATAAGAAGCCTTTTCAACAACAGCAGCGGGTGTATCGGGTGATTTTCCCAATTCAATAAGCTGTTTTGCGATTCTCTTCAGATTTTTCATTCCCATAAGGATGACCAGTGTATCGGAGTGGGCAAGATGTTCCCATTTTTCAAACGGATCCTCTTCCCCACTGATATGGCCGGTCACTACGGTGAACGATCTGGAGACCTCCCTGTGAGTGAGCGGGATCCCCGCATAAGCGGGCGCTGCAATGGCACTGCTCACTCCCGGTATCACTTCATAAGGAATTTCCTCGCGGGCAAGGGCTTCACATTCCTCACTTCCCCGGCCAAACACAAACGGATCCCCCCCTTTCAGGCGGGCTACCGTTTTGTTTTCTCCCGCCTTGGAAATAAGTATCCGGTTGATCTGATCCTGGGAAACAGAAGGCTTTCCCGGCCGTTTTCCTACATAGATATGTTCGGAACTCTCTTTTGTCAGAGAAAGCAGATCGGGATTTGCGAGTCGATCATAGACAATCACATCGGCACGTTTTAAGATATCCGCTCCCCGAACAGTTATAAGATCCGGTTCACCGGGTCCGGCCCCAATAAGAAATACGGTACCGGCCGGTTGAAAGCTTGATCTTTCCATTATATGTGATTCATGAGTCGGTTGATTCATCGATTCTTTCAAGTAAGTTCTACTTCCTCACTTTTATCTTCCTCTTCTGCCAACAATTCCAGGCCGTTTCGTTCCCAGAAATCACCGAACGACTCTCCGTTAATCCGGTTCTCTTTAAAGTACTCCAAGGCCGGCCGAACCTCATTGACAAGGTCCTCAAGTTCTACCAGATCCTTATACTCTTTGTTCAGGCGGGTCCCGGAAGGGTCGCCACCAATAAAAATGGCATACTTGTTCAACGACTGTCCGACGAAACCGATATCGGCGACATAAGGCCTTGCACAGCCATTCGGGCAGCCTGTCATACGGACTGAAAGCTCTTCGTCTTCCAGTCCAAGTTCAGCGACCACTTCTTCCAGATCACGTATTACTTCCGGAAAGATCCGTTCTGACTCGGTAATTGCCAGACCACAGGTGGGAAGTGCTGGACAGGCCATTGCAAATTTCAGGAGATTAGAATATTCTTCTCCCCATGAAATACCGTATTTTTTCAGTTGTTCCTCGACTCCCGCCTTTTCTTCTTCCCTGATATCCGTCAGAAGCACATTGTGGTTGGGAGTAAAGCGCACACCGGGTTTATATTTGGTTACCGTTTCCCGCAGTGCGGTTTTCAGCGGGTATTCATCGGTATCTTTAATCCGCCCGTTTTCGATCGAGAGACCAAGAAACCAGTTGCCGTCCGATTGCTGGTGCCATCCAAGGTAAAGGTCCAGTACGAATTCAGGAAGCTCCCTGTACGGCTCCAGTTCAATACCGGTTCTCTGTTCCAGTTCATCCTGGAACTTCGCCACCCCCCAGTCATGCAACAGATACTTCATCCGTGCCTGCCGGCGGTTCTTCCGGTCACCGTGATCCCGCTGGATCTCGATGATTCCCTTTACAATCTCCACAATATTTTCTTTGGAAACATAGCCCAGATCGTCAGCCAGTCTCGGGAAGGTACTTTCCTTTCGGTGGTTCATACCCATTCCCCCGCCGACAACGACGTTAAATCCTTCTATTTCGTTGTCATCATTAAACAGGGCAACCAGTCCGATATCCTGGGTATAGAGATCGATACTGTTATCTTTGGGAAGAGCCACACCGATTTTAAACTTCCGGGGCAGATAGGCGTCACCGTAGAGAGGTTCTCCCTCTGTTTCCGTGACTTCCTCCTTGCCGGAGTAGACCTTTTCGCCGTCCAGCCATATCTCGTGATAAGCTTTCGTTGCGGGAAGCAGAATATCGGAAAGTTCGTCCGCAAATTCCTGAACTTTCGCCTGCTTCCCGTCGATATCCGGTGCGGGAGTCGCCATAACGTTTCGGACGATATCGCCGCATGCCCCGATCGTTGTGATCATGGCATCGTTGATCGCCTGCATCGTTTTTTTGAGGTCTTTTTTAATGACCCCGTAAAGCTGAAACGACTGCCGGGTTGTAACCCGAAGCGTATTGTCGCCATACTCATCAACTATGTTGTCAAGAGCAAGATATTGGTCGCCCGTAATGCGTCCGCCGGGGACTTTGCCACGGATCATAAACATCCAGTGTTTATCCCGCCCTTTCCGCTGGTCGCGATCATCCTGCTGATAGCTGCCGTGGAACTTGAGAACCTGGAGAGCTTCCTTGCCGAAGTGGTCTTCATCATTTCCCAATTCTTCAGCAAGTGGCCCTCTCAGATAATCACTTTCCTCTTTGATGGCTTCAAGTTTGCTTTTTTTCTTCTTCCGTTTAGATCCCATACCGGTTACTTCTCTGTGTCTTTACGTTGATTATAGATTTCGATTCATATCATGTCATGTTCTGTCATGGTTGAAGGATAGATCCTATCGTTCAATCGGGGCATCAATCAGATTTCCCCATTCCGTCCAGGATCCATCATAATTCCGCACATTCGGGTAGTGCAGTAATTCGTTGAGTACAAACCAAGAGTGGGCTGAACGCTCACCAATCCTGCAATAGGCAATGATCTCCTTATCCGGAGTAATTCCCTCGCCTTCATAAAGAGCCTTGAGCTCTTCCGTACTTTTGAATGTTCCGTCTTCATTGACAGCTTTTGACCAGGGAATATTACTTGCACCGGGAATATGGCCAGGCCGTTGGGAGAGTTCATTCAAGCCGGGAGGTGCCAGGATTTTTCCTGTAAATTCATCCGGCGAGCGTACATCGACAAGGCCAAATCCATCGCCTTCGATCGTCTCTGCAACATCATCCCGGAAGGCACGATACTTCTCGACGACTCCGGAGATGGTGTAACTTCCTTTTTCAACGTCCGGCTCTTCTGTAGTAAGCTCACGATTTTCATCTTCCCACTTCTGGCGTCCACCGTCAAGAATCCTGACATCCTCATGGCCGTAATATTTCAGAAGCCAATAAGCCCATGCGGCAAACCAGTTGTTATTGTCTCCATAGAGAATAATGTTGGTATCGTTACTGATACCGGATTCTTCCAAAAGATTTTCGAAATCCTTTTTGGATACAATCGTTCGGCGCAATTGATCCTGAAGCTGCTTCTTCCAGTTCCATCCAACCGCACCGGGGATATGGCCGGAATCATATGATTTCGTATTTACATCAACTTCTACCAACCTTACACCTTCGTCATTCAGGTGCTCGGCCGCCCATTCTGTAGTTACCAGTACTTTACTATTTTTATCAGACATGTCTATTGTTATTTATGTTTTAAGTGTTGCTTTGTTAGTTATTTCAGATTAGAAGTAGTGTTTAACAAAGCCCGGACTGATACAGGTAAGCAGGGTTTTCTCTTTTTCTATTCGTCCTTAAAATAGAAAAGCCCACTCCCTGTAAACAGGTAGTGGGCTTTCGAGAAAATGTTTATTTTAAAAATTTAATCGAACAGTACAAATCCACTACCTGTCGGCATACAACAACATATACAGCAACACTCCATTGCTGGATAGCTTTGAATCATCTGACAAGTTGTGTATATGAAAGTAGGTCTGTTCATTAAATATTTTTGTCCGTCAATAAATATCTTTGACTGAAGATGCTTGAGGATAAGCACTATATCTTTCTATGTCAATACCAATTTCAAGAAAATAAATAAAAAAATACCCGTCTATCCGAAAAGATTAAACTAAACCGTAAAAAGACAAATCCGGTACCTCTCCATCGCCCCTTTTGCGATCATTCATATACCCTGTTCCAGGCAAATTAAAAACGGGTTTCGATCAGGCAGGCCGGGGATCAACGTTGCCTGTCTTCTCCTCTCCTGCCGCATTCATAAGGCTTCTACCGGCCTGCAGGAACTTTGATGATTGTTATAAGGATTATTCTGTACCGGGCTCTTCAATCCGATCACGTTCCGAATCAGTTTCAACGATGTCGCCTGGAATTTGTTTGGACACCTTCGCCCCAAGTTCCCGAAGCATCTCGACCTGCCGAACCACATTCCCGTGTCCGGTGGAAAGACGGTTCATCGCCTCATCATAACTTTTTTGAGTTTGATCGATCCGCTGTCCGATTGTTTGCATGCTTTCGACAAACAGTACAAACTTGTCATACAAAGCCCCTCCCCGGGCTGCAATCTCCATTGCATTTTTATTCTGATATTCCTGCTTCCAGACACTGTCGATCGTGGCAAGGGTAGCCAGCAGGGTCGACGGACTCACGATCACAATATTCTTTTCAAACGCTTCATAATAAAGATTCGAATCCTGCTGCAGCGCCAGGCCGAATGCAGACTCAATGGGGATAAACAAAAGCACAAAATCAGGACTGTTCCCCCTGTAGATTTGTTGGTAGTTTTTCCCGCTCAATCCATTCACATGAGTCCGGATCGAATTCACGTGTTCCCTGACGGCTTTCTCCTGCTCCTTCTCCTCCTCTGCTGATATATATCTTTCATATGCCGTAAGGGAGACCTTCGAGTCAATGATCAGCCGTTTTTCCTCAGGCAGGCGAATCACCACGTCCGGCTGAAGCCGCCGTCCGTCGTCCATCGTTTTGCTTTCCTGGATTTCATACTCCCTGCCTTTTGTCAGTCCGGACTTCTCCAGGATCCGTTGCAGGATCACTTCTCCCCAATTCCCCTGTTGTTTTGAATCCCCCTTCAACGCTTTGGTCAGGCTCTTTGCTTCCTCGGTCATTTTCTGATTCAGTTCTGCCATTTTACTAATCTGTTCCTTCAGTGATACCCGGTCGCGCGTTTCCTTGTCGTACGTCTCGGCTACCTGCTTGCGAAATTCCTCAATCTTTTCGCCCAGGGGCTTGAGAACCTGATCCAGTTTCTCTTTGTTCTGTTCGGTAAATTTCTTCGATTTTTCTTCAAGTATTTTATTAGCCAGATTTTCAAATTGAGTCTGGAACTTCTCCTGAAGCTCTTCGAACTCCTGTTTTTGGTCCTGCAGCCTTTCTTTCAGATTCCTGTAGTCAGCGTTCATCTCCGCAAGCTTATTTTCTGCCGAATTTGCCCGCCGGGTTTCCTCCGCCAGACGTTCTTCCGCTTCCTGATGCTGCTCCCCGAGCGACGAGATCCGCTCTTCCAGCCGGGACCGGCGACTCTTGGCTATAAAATGACCGATAGCAATTCCGCTTCCCAAAGCAATCAGGATCAATATGATGACCGTTCCATCCATTCTATTTTATTTTTTTTACATACCATTTAATAGATCCGTTTCCATGAACCCTGAAGATAAACATAATTGGGTTCGGTGACAGGTTGTGTCACACGGTTTAAAATAATGAAGAATCAATACACCAACCGCCAGAAATTATTATGAGTGTTATCTACCGGGCAGCATCCCACACCCGGTATTTGTTTACAGTCATTTTTTTAACGGTATTACCGATAATGGCGCACTGTCATTGACCCCATATAAATAATCATTTACTTTGAACGCAAGCCATTTTCTCTACACTGAACGGACTTACCTATGAATATCAACGGGAAAGCTCAGTTACAGAACAATTTCGATACAATTGTAATCGGATCGGGCGCCGCCGGCGGATGGGCAGCCAAGGAACTCTGTAGAGAAATTAAGTGTCCGGACTTGATCTCTTTACTTTTAAGTTTAAAGGCTTAATTTTTTGTTTTTAAGTGTATAAGCTTATTTTACCCTGACTGGAAAACGGATCCCGGCCTGCAGGACACCCGGTTTTACCTTTGACTGACTGCCGGCAGAGAAACAGATAAATGAACGGGAATCCCGGCCATAACTCAATCAGATCTCCTTTTACAATGAAACTATATGCGGTCATTACCGGTGATATCGTGGACTCCTCCAAAATCACTAAGGAAGAACATTCCCTGTTGCTCGATACCCTGAAAAGTGCATTTGAGGATATCACTTCCCTCTATGCCGATAAAAAAGAAGAAGCAATTCCGTTTGATATCTTCAGGGGTGACAGTTTCCAGGGACTGATCCCACATCCGGAATCGGCATTGGCGGCAAGCCTTCTCATCCGGGCTTCTCTCCGGAAAAATCAACCTGAAAGCTCTGCAGTGAGCTGGGATGCCCGGACAGCCATCGGCATCGGCACGATTGATTACCCTCCCAAAAATATATCTGAAGGTGACGGAGAGGCTTATCGGAGATCCGGCCCTCTGCTTGACAAGATGAAGACCCACCAGCGGCTGTCGATCATAACCCCCTGGAAAGAGATGAATGAAGAAATGAATGTTCAGGCCGCACTTATGGATGCCGTCATCGCAAAATGGTCGCCCGAGCAGGCTGAAATCGTACTGGAACTGCTGGAAGGCAAATCCAGGAAACTCATCGGCCAACAGTATGGTATTTCACAGGCTGCAGTTCACTATCGGGTGAAAGGAGCCGCATGGTCTGCCGTTGAAAAATTTCTGCATCGATATGAATTCCTGATCAAACAAAAGTGGCCGGAATGATTGATCAACCTGACATCCTCGTACTCCTTCGTTTGATTGCCGCACATCTGGCTGCCGATTTTCTTCTGCAACCCCAAAGCTGGATTGAAAAAAGGAAGAAAAGCAACATCCGGGCCCCGCAACTCTATTATCATGTGGGCATTGTGGGTATTCTCACTTATGTCTTCCTATGGGACGGAGCAGAGATCTTCCTGCCGCTCTTCATCATGGTTACCCACTTCGTCATCGACGGGTGGAAATCGACCCGGAAAGAGTCTGCGATAGCATTTGTAACCGACCAGACGGCACACCTGCTGATGATTTTGGCCGGATGGGCAGTCTATACCGGCACCGGATCGGAAATGCTGCAATCTTTACTGAACCTTATTGAAAACCCGGCTTTCTGGGCGGTACTGATCGGCTATATCATCGTCATCTGGCCATTCGGCTTTCTCATCGACCGGCTCACCCAACGCTGGCAGGAAGAACTGCGTACCGCAGATGCCGGAGGCCTGCCCGGCCTGGAGAAGGCCGGTTTGTGGATCGGGCGTTCCGAACGCTTCATCATCCTCACACTCATCCTTCTGAATCAGTACGGCGCCATCGGATTTCTCATTGCAGCCAAATCCGTATTTCGTTTCAGCGGTTCACTGGAAGGCAACCGGGACCGCAAAGAGGCGGAATATATCCTGATCGGTACTCTCCTCAGCTTTATATTCGCAATCGTAACGGGAATCGGAGTACGATACTTTTTAGCAGGATAGACGCGAGGGCTCATCCTGTTTAATAAAAACCCCGGGTACGACCCCCTGTTCTTTGGAGAAACAAGTCTTAATTCAACTCCAGTTCCACCGAAAAATAAGGTGCAAACGGAAGCTGGTCGACCCGGCGGTGGGTATAGACGTCATAGTAAAACATATTTGTCCGGTCGTAGAGGTTGACGGCACCTCCCCGAAGGTTCAGGGTAGCAGACGATAGTTCAATGGATCGTTCCAGCGATATGTCCAGCCTGTGATAAGTGAGCATACGCCCTTGATAATAATCCTGTAAAATAACCCTGGGCGTACCGTATTCATGTTTTACAACAGGCACCTTGTCTCTGAAACTGTGCAGTTCATCGAACCCCATCGGACGGGTAAAGGGCAGCCCGCTGCCAAGTTGCCAGCGCACCCCTGCCGTGTAACTGCCCAGATCCAGGCTCGCCATGGAATTCACCTGGTGGCGGCGGTCGTGCGGAGGATGGTACCTTCGTACAGACTCGCCGAACCACTCATTGAAATGTTCCTGGGTTGTTTCATATTCCGTCAAGCCATACCCGTATCCGACAAATCCGTAAAAACGTCCGCTATTAAATTCCAGTCGGACATCCGCTCCGTAGACGTCTCCGTCGGCAAGGGCCAGTTCGGTGGTAAACTGAACCAGGTGACTCCAGACCGGGACCGGCAGGTGCTGCAACCACTTTCGGTAAAGCTCTGCCGACAATTGGAAACCTCCACCGAGCGACTGCCGCCATCCAAGCAGTGCATGAACAGCTTCAATCTGTTCACTTCTAACGGGCGAAGACATCCATGCTGTAAACACCGATCCTGCATCCCGTGTACCGGTTACGCCGGCAAGCGGCTGACGGTAGAGGCCGAAGGCTGCACTCAACTGTTCTGCATCCCGGCCCCATGGCTGCCAGGTAGCCCGCAGACGAGGCTCCAGAGTCGGATCGTAGGTTTCCTTGTGATAGGTTGCGACAACCCCCGGTATCAACTGTACATTCCCCAGCGGAAAGGTCGTCTCAACATACACGCCCGTACTCAGCAAGTGCTCGGAATCAACCTGAGGTCCGCCGAATAATTCACTCATATCATAGTTCAGTGAATGGACATGGACAAATACTCCGTAGTCAAGCCGGGCCTCACCGAAATAGCGGGTCAGGTTCACGTCCAGGTTCACTCGCATGGCATCGGATGTGAGATCCGGGTCTCCGGCAGGTCCGGTTGCATTAGACACATACGACACACCGGCATTCAGGTCAAAAAGCAGATTCGATCCTTCCGGCAGAATCACACAGCGTCCGCCGGCCACGAAGTTGGTCCATCGTACCACATCGTCCTGATCCACATCCAGGCGTCCCCGGTCGTAGGTCCTCATCGCCATCGTGGAACAGCGGGAATCATTCTCCCCAAAATGAGTCAGCTTCAGGTACTGGCTTTCGAAGCGGAGAGGATATTCCTGGCCAAGAGTCCAGGGGCTGGTTTCTTCCACAAAAGATCTCCGTACGGAAGCGATCCACGAAGTATTGCCGTAACTGAGAGGGCCTTCGGCCAATACCTCGGCCACAAAGGGACTCACAGAGCCAGAGGCGCTCGTCTCATACCGGTCACCGTTCCTCATCTTTACATCCACCACCGAGGAAGTCCGTCCGCTGTAACGTGCCCCGTATCCGCCGGCGTAGAAGTCCGCATCCGATACCAGTGCTTCGGGAAAAGCGGAGAAAAATCCCAGGATATGAAACGGTTGAAAAATAAGCGAGCCGTCGACAAGCACCATATTTTCAGCCGGTGTCCCTCCCCGGATATAAAGGTGTCCGCCGCGGTCGCCCGTCGAGACCACGCCGGGCATGGCCTGCAGATAGCTGGCCAGATCACCGCCTGCTGCCGGGGTCGGAACCCGGGAAAAGTCGGCCGCTTCCACCCGCTGGCGGCCGGCCGATATACCCGCCGCCCCGGTACCGGGCGGGGCCACCACGACTTCGCCGAGTTGTTCCTCATCCCGTTCCATCTCCACGCTCACAGTTCTCGTCACGCCGGCTCCAAGGCTTAACGTATCGTGATAGGTATGATAGCCGATAAAACTGATGCGGAGTGCATAATCGCCCGGATCCAGTCCGGCAACCTGGTAAAATCCATTTTGATCAGCCGACATCCCCCGGAGCCTCTCTTCCCCCACTTCTTGAAGAACAACGTTCGCTCCTTCCAGCGGTTCCCCGCTCATGCGGTCGGTGATAATCCCCTGCACCGTAGCCGATTGAGCCATCGCCAGACCCGAGGTCATTGCTATGCAGATCCAGGCCGTCAGGAAAAAAATAATATACAATCGATGAAATCGAATTTTCATATTCGCGATCTTCATTGTCTTTAAATGGGAATTTGTATTTTCAGAAGGCTTTGCAAAATCACTGCGTGGGAATCGCTGTCGCTCGGAGCGCTACGCGTTCAAAAAATGAGCGTTGTTTTGCCCAATATCGGCATTTTCGTGAATTTGAAATCCTCACTTATAGCTAATAAGCTACGGTTTCAAATTCACTCAGGTTTTGATCTTGAACAAAACCCCTGGTTTTTCAAAGCCTTCTTTCAGCCTATCAGGTTGTTTTTTGTAATGCTTCATCGCCCTGCCTACCACGGAGGCGGCTCCGGATCACATGGAATATAACCGCCTTTTTCCCGACAGCTTTGCAGGGGAACTGTCTTGCTTACTATCCCGGCCAGATAGCCCAGTCCTTTTTCAATATTGGAAACACCGTCAGGCAGAGCGATCACTTTTTCACTGAGAGATCCGAAGAAATGATAATCGGGTCCGGCAGATGTAATGTAGATTTTTGAGTCAGAGCTGATCAGTTGAGCAGGAGAAACACCAGGGTTCATCAAACTCAACATACGTAAATCCTCACTCAAATCGATAGCAACTCGAAAATAACCGGCTGCGATTCCGGTCGTATCCTTCAGATGGGAAACCCGAATCGGGCCGAGTACCGTACGAACATCCGCCAATCGGCTTACACCTTCAAGAAAAACTGTAGCAGCAGAAGGTACTGGAGAGTTGGTGCGTGTATATTCAATAATCACCAGGGGTGCGGGAAAGGCGGGCGGCAGAGTCACACGTCCCTGACTATAAGTCCCGTCCGGCCGCTCCACCCTCAGACGGTAAGTCTGTTCGGGTTCTATCTCCATCGTTGTCCAGAAGTTCCAGGCATAACGGTCATGAAAGAATGAAACCAGGGAATCGTTCATGATCACAGTTTCACCACTCTGCAGGTGTTCAAGAGTAACAGTTGCTTCAAGTGGATCGTGTTCCAAAAATAAATCCTCGCGAACCGGCATAACGCGCACCCACTGGGTATCCTGAGTTGAATCGAGATAACCAAAAATAGAGAACTCATATTGGTCATTCTCCTGCCACGGTTCAAAGACCTGATCACAAGAGGCCGAAAAAAGTAAAAAAGAAAGAAAGAAAGAAAGAATACGAGATGAATGGGGAAAAGCTTTTTTCTTATATCCAACAAAACCCCATCCGATTGTTGAAATATCACCGATGATGATGAAGCAACCGTCATAATTTTAAACCGGAGAGGAAATATCTTACCCTTTTTATTCATGTCGCTGTTCCGCTTCCTCATTTTATCTCCCAAACCTCGTATACATAAATCCTCATAAAATATATAGAATGATTGTAGACAATATTTATAAAACTATGTTTATCATGTAGTTAATGATGATATATTAATCCCTAAAAAATGAATAAACGGATTGTTGTTCATCGTAGACAAAATGTATATCAAGTTTTAATGCTATGGTTTCGAGGACTTCCCGGACCGGCTGATGGTCCTCAAAGGAAGCAGTGAGTTTCTTCTCCGGCAGGTCAGGCGAGGACGGGTCGATTCGGATTTTGACATCATACCATCGTTCCAGTCTTTTGATAGCGTCTTTCAAAACCGACCGGTCGAACACAAACTTCCCTTCCGTCCATCCCAGATAGACCGAGAGATCCCCGACAGTCTCGACCGTAGTAATGCCATCGGCCGATATGATCGCGAGTTGGCTGCGTGTAAGGATTGCAGCCGTCTCATCCGGCTTATCGGGTTCCTTTAACGCAACACTACCCTCGGAAACAACCACTTGCACCTGATCTTCAGCAGGATAGGATTGAACCTGAAATTTTGTTCCCAGAACTGTGATGACTGACTGTTCCGTATAGACTACAAATGACCGCAGGGTATCAGGAGCAACATCAAACCATGCCTCTCCGCTTAGGTAGACCTCTCTCCTATCCTGGTTGTCGAAAGATTCCGGCAGCCGAATCCTGCTGCCCGCATTCAGGACAATACGGCTTCCGTCGTCCAGATTCAGATGAGTACGCTGTCCGTAACCGGTCTCGATCTCCCGGTAGACAACTTCCTCCGGCCGGTGAATTTGCTCCTCCTCAGGCCCATATTCACTTAAAAAGAAGATCGTTGTAAAGATCAGGATAAAGGAAACGGCCACAACAAGCCCGCCTTGCCACATGCGTAGATTTCTCCTTTGATTTGTTCCCCGTCTCTGCCGTTCCAAACCCCGGACAGGTACAAACTCATCAGGAGAAAGGTCATACTCCCTGCTAAAACGTTTCCACGCAGCATCGACATCCCATGAGTGTTTTTCTTCACCCGAATGGTCCCAGATCTGCTTCAAAAAAAGCAGGCACTCTTCATGTTTAGGATCCGACTCCATCCATAGATGGAGTCGGATCCTCTTCAATTGTCGTCTGGCCACTGATATATCGAACCAGTAAATCCCAGTTCAGGTTGTTTTGCTTCATATGTAGACCTTATAGATCCGGTTTCTATCTATATATACCCGAAAAAGTGGAGTTGCCCTGACAAAAAAGTTTTGTGAGATGTGAGGCAGCTCCCGAAACTCCGATTTCAAAGAGTTAAATCGGTCGTTAAACGAAATGACCCTAAACCTTTAATCCCTGAAATGAGAAAGCTTGTGCTGAAGGAATTTCAGAGATCGTCTTATCTGTGTTTCCACGGTTCTTACGGAAATACCAAGAACCTCAGCGATCTCCCCTGTAGGTAAGCCCGTCCTCCCTGTCCCTGTGTATCAGACAAATATCTCTTTAGTTATTTTACAATAAAAAAATTCGATAATAAACCCTTCACCATGGAGGCTTTTCCGTCTCACACGGGACAAGGTCTGCCGTATCTTCCCTCAGGCAGCTCTGATAGGGAATGGTTTTGGTGACAAATCCAGCCAGGTACCCGACACCGTTCTCTATATTGGAGACTCCTTCCGGAAGGGCAACGATTTTTTCGTCGAGGTTTGGAAAGTTCGGATATCCGGAGCCGGCCGATACAATAAAAATTTGCTGTTCCAGTGCTGCCGTATCTATATAGTTTGGCCGCCCCACACCCGCAGGAAGTGTGTAATATGCATTTAATTGAAGATAGTCTTCATCCAGATCCATCAATACCTGGATTCCACCCGAACCATTACGGAAACTTTCCTCCAGATGGGGGATCGTAAAAAATGCCGGATCCTCCGGGGTTCGATACAGGGTTTGAACATCTGCCAGGTTCTCAACGCTTCGATCTATAAATATCGTGGCTGTAAGCGGAACACCGGACCGGTTCCTTTGAATTCGAAGCAATGGAGTGGGGAAGTCCTCCGGAAGGTCAACTTCTGCATAGCTGCTCTTCCCGTCCGAGCGTTTAGCTGTAATCCTGTACGTCTGTTCCGGATCCAGATCCATCGTCGTCCAGAAGTTCCAGGCGTAAACTCCCTGGGAAAATGAAAACAATGAATCGTTCATTACAACGGATTTGCCGGACTCAGGATGTTCAAGAGTAACGGTTGCATCGATCGGACCGGGTTCCGTCAAAAGCTCCTCACGTACCGGCATCACACGCACCCATTGCGTGTCGGCGGTAGCGTCCAGGTAGCCGTTGATAGAAAAATAGTAGGAATCATTCTCCTGTAAGGGATCAAAAATCTCATCACAGCCGGCTATAAATAAACAGGGGATGAAGATTACCGTAATGAATATACTGGAAATGAACGGGTACGGTTTATCCGGGATCGACATGGGTATTCTTGAAATAAAAGTTACCAGAGCAAATCAGCCGAAAATCAGCCAGATAAATTGATCCCTGATGATTGAAAGTTTTTACCAGAAATGAAATCAACATCAAAAAAGTATAACCAAAACCCTCTGACAATCAAAGAAACCCGGTCCCGAATTGAAAAATCCTCCTAGCATACAAGTTGAGGAATTTGTTCAGAAATCCCAATTCCGGGATTTCTTGCAATGAAATATTGCGGAAGGACTATGCAAAATCGCTACGCGTTCAAAAAAAAAGCGTTTTTTGCCCACTCACAGCATTTTCGCGAATTCGAAATCCTCATTTATGCCTAATAAACTGCGGTTCCGATCCGCCGGCTGGCGGACAGGCTTTGAAATTGAACAAAACCCCTGGTTTTTAAAGCCCTCTGCGGACATATTCCCCTTGCTACCTAATGTGCTTTCAGCCAGTTTTCGGCGATCCCCATATCCACCTTCAGCGGAACATCCAGTTCCACAGCCGACTCCATCATGCTCCGGATCGTATCCGCCACCTCCCGTTCCTCCTCATGGATTTCAAAAATCAGTTCATCATGAACCTGAAGCAGCATGCGGGTTTTCAGGTTATTTCCGAGCAGATAATCATGGATCCCGATCATTGCCACTTTGATAATATCGGCTGCTGTTCCCTGGATGGGCATATTAATGGCAGTTCGCTCGGCAAAACTTCGCACATTCCAGTTTCGGGAACTGATTTCAGGGATATACCGCCTGCGGCCCATCAGTGTTTTCACATACCCGTGTTCTTTGGCAAATGCTTTGGTCTGATCGATATATTCCTGAACACCGGGAAACCGGTTAAAATACTGATCGATCATCTCCTGTCCTTCGCTGTTACTGATCCCCAGCCGCCGGGCCAATCCGTAAGCACTCACCCCGTAGGGAATGCCGAAATTCACTTCCTTGGCCTTTCGCCGCTGATCGGACGTTACCTCATCCAGGTTCTCCAGCCCGAAGATCTCTTTTGCCGTCCGGGCGTGAATATCCTCCCCTTCCTTGAACGCCCGGCTCATATTCTCATCACCCGATATTGAAGCGATCACCCTCAGTTCCACTTGGGAGTAGTCGGCCGACAGGATGTTGAAGCCTTCTTCGGCCGTAAAGGCCTTGCGGATTTCCCGCCCCCGCTCGGTCCGTATCGGAATGTTTTGCAAATTCGGATTCGAGGAGGAAAGCCGGCCCGTTGCCGCCACCGTCTGATTGAAACTGGTATGGATCCGTCCCGTGGTTTCGTCTGCCAGCTTCGGGAGGGCATCTGCATAGGTGGATTTCAATTTACTCAGGCTCCGGTAGTCCAGAACCAGCCCCGGCACATCATACTCGTTTGCCAGTTCGGTCAGAACATTCTCGGCTGTGGAAGGCTGACCGGTTTTGGTCTTCTTCTTCGACGGAATTCCCATCTTTTCGAACAGGACTTCCCCAAGCTGCTGAGGGGAATTCAGGTTGAATTCGGTTCCCGTCAGCTCAAAAATTTTCTTCTCCACTTCCCTCAAATCCGTCTCAAGCTGTTCAGAAAACTGATCCAGCATCTCCGTATCCAGCCTAACCCCCCAAATTTCCATATCCCCCAGAACTTCCATCAGGGGAAAATCGACCTCTTCGGCGATCTCCAGGAGCTCATCCTCTTTCAGTTTTTCATTCAATATCTCATACAACTGAAGAGTCACATCGGCATCCTCACAAGCATATGAGACAATATCCCGATACGGTATTTCGTCCATCGTTTTCTTTTTCCGGCCCGAACCGATCAATTCACCGATCGGTATGGGTTCATAGTTCAGATATTTTTTTGCCAGAGAGTCCATTTTCAACTGCTGGCTGGCATCGAGAAGGTAAGCGGCAACCATTGTATCAAATGCTTTTCCGGCAATGTTCATCCCGGCCCTGTTCAGTACGATGTAATCGTACTTGTAATTATGAGCAATTTTAACCCCTCCATCTTCCTCAAAAAGGGGCTGAAGCAAATCACAAACCTCGTTTTCAGGCAGTGCATCCTCCACGTTTACGGGAATATACCAGGCCTGCCCCGGCCGGGCAGATAAGGAAATTCCGACGAGGGTGGCCAGCATGGGATCGCTCGAATCGGTTTCGGTATCAAAACAGAATCTCTCCGCCTCTTTCAACTCCTCTACAACCACACGAATCTGAGAAGAGGAAACCGCAAGCTCATAGTTCACGGATTCAGAATCCAATTGATCGTGCAGACTCTCTTCAGGCACACCGGACTCATCCCCGGCGGTAAACAGATCGGACTGTCCATCCGGATCTTCGTTCAGGTATTTTCGGGTGAGGGATCGAAATTCCATTTTCTTAAAAAAAAGACCCAATTCCTTCTTGTCAGGCCCCTCCCATTCCAGCTCTTCCCAATCCACTACATCCGGAACATCGGTTTTAATGGTGACCATTTGTTTCGCATGACGGGCGATGTCGGCATGTTCCGTCAGTCCTTCCCGGTATCTTTTTGATTTCATATCCGGAGCCGCCTCGATCGCTTTTTCGAGGGACCCGTACTTATTGATGAGTTTGGGGGCTCCCTTTTTTCCAATTCCCGGCACACCCGGTATATTGTCAGATGTATCCCCGATCATCGCCAGTACATCCACCACTTTCTCGGGATAAACTCCAAAGTACTCCATCACCCCTTCCCGGTCAATCAATACGAATCCGCCATTCTTGTTATCCGGTTTGTACATCGTGATATGATCATGAACGAGCTGCATAAAATCCTTGTCAGGGGTAACCAGATAAGCATTAACATCCTCTGCATTCGCACGGTGGGCCAGGGTGCCGATGATATCATCCGCTTCATAGCCGTGCTGTTCCAGGTTCTGAATCCCGAATTTTTTCACCATTTCCTTGATCAGCGGAATCCCTATTGTCAGCTCTTCCGGCTGGGGCGGCCGGTTTGCCTTGTAATCCTCATCCAGGTCATGGCGAAACGTCGGTTCGTGAGTATCCCATACGACCGAAATATGGGTCGGCTCCTCCTCTTCCAGAAGTTTGACGAGCGTATTCGCAAACCCCAGGATCGGTCCGGTGGGGATTCCGCTGGTGTTTTTAAGCCGGCTGTTGATAAATGCAAAATGAGCCCGGTAGGCAAGAGCCATCCCGTCGAGCAGAAAAAGCTTTTTTTTGGATGAGGCCATGAATTAAAAAAATTGCTGTCAGGTTTTAAATGTTTCATCGGAAGATAACCATGGCAGACGTCAAACAACAGAGCCGGTGGATTCTGAAAAGAAAGCTGAACTTTTTTTCAATAATTTCGTACTTACAAAGGTGTAAACCAATCAAAGCCCATGAGCCTTAAAAACGAAGCACAATCTGCCTTTAAAGATACAAAATCCTTTTACAGGGAGTATATTTCCGGCATGGACCGTGAAACCATCGGCAAGCAGTTTCATGCCGATTCCGACCGGCTGAGGGAGTTGTACCGGGATGCGGTCGAAAAGGATGTTTTGGAGAAAAAAGAACATTCCGGCTCGTCACTGCAAAAGTTTTATCGATTTTTTTTGGCCATGACGAAACGCCTGAATCCAACCCGTCGGCTGGTTTTCGGGGTCTCCTGCCTGTTTTTTGTCATTTACTACCTGTTTTCTCTTTTCGGGCTGACCGGTCATTTATTCTATCCTCTTTTTATTCCTCTGGCCTTCTTCGGGATCAGTGCCCTTTTATTGATCGAACTTCTTGAGAAGTCGGACGTCAAACGCGAGCTGGACCTGGCACGGGATATTCAGTTGAGCCTGCTGCCTAAAACCGAACTTAAACGCGGAAATCTCGATGTTTATGCTTTTGCCAATACAGCCAGTGAAGTGGGCGGCGATTATATCGACATCATTAAAACGGCCAACGGCACGTACGTCATCGTTGCCGATGTATCGGGCAAGGGTCTGTCGGCAGCCCTGTATATGGTCAGAATCCAGGCATTGGTACATCTTCTGGTCGAAAAAAACGAACCGACTCCCAAAGAACTATTCCTGCAACTCAATAACTACGTGAAGTCCAACAAGCAAGACAAAACCTTTGTCACAGCCTGTGCAGCCTTCTTTCCGGTAAATGAAAACAAGTTCATGTTAGCCCGGGCCGGTCATAATGCCCCGATTGTTTATCACAAGGCCGGGGATCAAACCCTTGAACTGAAACCCGACGGTTTTGCCCTGGGGATGACCTCAAGTCATGCATTAAAATACCAGCTCGAGGAAAACACCTATGAACTCAGTCCCGGTGATAGTGTTCTGTTTTACACGGACGGGCTGACGGAAGCCCGGAATGAGCTGAATGAGGAGTATGGAACCGACCGCCTGGAAGCTTTGATGTCTATCTATGGCTCTTTGCATGCCAAATCCATCGCCTATAAGATACAGGCTTCGCTTGAAGCTTTCATCGGCAATGAAAAGCCATTGGATGATATTACCTTTGCTGCCATCCACCAATCGGAAGACCCTGTCCAGGTTGTGAATCACAAATCCCTGGAACAGCATACAGATTAACCCTTATTTCTTTCGCCCGCTCCCGATCATCAGACTCCAAAATGCGGTCCGCACCAAAGACAGATTACAGAAACGAATTTAAAGGGTACGGAAAAATGTGGAATGCAACTCATATGAATATAATAATCTTACCTTTACACACCACATCCTGATGGCTTATTCATCGTGAACCGGACTCATCCCGGGATTGTTTTAAAGGCTCAAACTGCCTGGACATTTTTTGATGTAACTGTTTAGCAAGTTGTTTTCTATCTCTATTTTGAACGGTTTGTCTGCCAAACGTAAGAGTACATTCTATATGCCTGAGTGTGGCAAGTTTATAAAAATGCCTGAAAAAAGAATCGCTTCCCCACCAGCAGACTCTCAAATAAGCGGGGTCCTCATCCGGCGGAGTTTGATAGTGAATAGATGCGTAACATACCGGAATATCGGCGGATGCGGGATGTTCGAGCAGGGAACTTCTGAAGGGCAAAATTTCCTTTCCGGAAGAGGTCTTACCCTCCGGAAACAGAACGATTCCCTGATCCCGATGGATGCCGGCAGAAACCAGGTTATTGACTCGTGTAATATCCCTTTTTCGTTTTCGGTCGACAAAAATCACTCCCATGGTTTTTGTAATAAAACCAATCACCGGCCAGAATCTGACTTCCTGTTTAGCGATAAAGGTACACCTGAGAGTCCGGTAAAAGGCAAAAATATCCGTATAACTCAAGTGGTTCGATACGAGAAAAAACGGTGGTTCCGGCGAGGCGCCTTTTGTCCGGATATGCAGGTTGAGAATCCGGCACACTCCGGCCGACCAGATTCTCAATATGAAATTTCGCCAGGGCGCGATTCTCATTCTGAGGAGTTTTATCCCGGCCCATCCCGTTACAAAAAATCCATAGAGTACCAGGGTATATAAAACGATCAATAATAATTTTAAAACAGCCCGCACCGGTTTCATGCGGGCAATTTAAAAATTAATTCCTTCGATCCCGAGGTTAGTTTTAAAAGACGGTTTTCGGAAATTAAAAGCCCCATTCCGATACCCGGCTGATGTTTTTTTCCGATTGAACGATGGAGACTGTAATAGAATACGATCATGTGATTCACATTTAAATTACTTACTTTTTCTGATCGAAAAACCTGAAATCTGCCACTAGATGTTATTCGGGAGGGGCTAAAGTTACACATGGCAAAATCGATTAAAAGAGAAACACCGGCCAGGGAATATGTTGTAGAACCCTCAAAAGGGGGGCTGGGAACATTCGGGGGCGTGTTTACCCCGTCTATCCTTACCATATTAGGGGTTATTATGTACCTTCGGTTTGGATGGGTGGTTGGAAATGTAGGGCTGATCGGCACCCTTCTTATCGTCACCCTATCCGTGCTTATTACTTTTTTAACCGCCTTATCTATTGCATCTATTGCCACAGATCAGCGGGTCCGCATTGGCGGGGCCTATTATATGATCAGCAGGTCTCTGGGTATTGAAGCAGGCGGAGCTATTGGTATTCCCCTCTATATAGCATTGGCACTCTCTGTAGCTCTTTATACTGTTGGATTTGCGG
This sequence comes from Balneolaceae bacterium, assembly GCA_040877875.1. Taxonomy (GTDB): domain Bacteria; phylum Bacteroidota; class Rhodothermia; order Balneolales; family Balneolaceae; genus JBBDNC01. The sequence goes on from JBBDNC010000156.1 coordinate 29,501, forward strand.
AAAGTGTAGTCAGCGTGTTCCCCTCACTGGATTTTAAAACGACAGGACTGTTGACTACAGTGGCTGTGTCAGCACTGGCACTGGTTTCCGCAAAAGCAGCCATCCGGGCACAATATTTTATTATGTTCGGAATCGGGTTATCGCTGCTCTCCCTGATATTTGGAAGCCCTATTGAACAGTCATCTATCGAGATGTGGGGTGCGGCCGATCGCCACTCCGAGGGGTTCTGGGTAGTTTTTGCCGTATTCTTTCCGGCCGTAACCGGAATCATGGCCGGGGTAAATATGTCTGGAGATCTGGAGGATCCGGCAAAGTCCATCCCCAAAGGTACCTTCGCAGCAATTGGGGTAGGATATCTCATTTACATGATCTTGCCCGTAATCTTGGCAAACCGGGCTGATGCACTTACCCTTATTGAAGATCCCATGATTATGAGAAGGATCGCCTACTGGGGAGATGCCATCCTGATTGGCGTCTGGGGAGCCACTTTGTCCAGTGCTGTTGGAAGTGTACTGGGTGCCCCGCGGGTGCTTCAGGCACTCGCCAGGGATGGTGTTTTGCCGCACCGGCTTCGCTGGCTGGGCCGCGGAGACGGTGTGGATGATACTCCCCGGGTGGGGACGATGGTTACGTTGGTCTTAGCGCTAGTCGCCGTTTACCTGGGAAATCTTAATATCATAGCTCCGATTCTCACCATGTTTTTCCTGACCACTTACGCTGTTCTAAATGCATCTGCCGGTATTGAGCGTTTGTTAGACAGCCCCTCGTTTCGTCCCGAATTTAAAGTACACTGGTTTTTTTCACTGCTGGGTGCGGCAGGTTGTATAACGGTCATGTTCCTTATCAACACAGTAGCCACCGGCTTGGCATTTGTTTTTGTCATTATTGTGTTTGCCTGGTTACAGAGACGTGAAATGAAAACAGCCTGGGGTGATGTAAGTCAGGGAATCTGGATGGCTTTAATCCGAATCGGACTGATGCATCTCAATAATGAAAGCGCGGGCAAGACCTGGCGGCCGAACCCACTGGTACTTTCGGGCGCGCCCACCAAACGCTGGCACCTCATCGAATTTGCCTCATCCATCACACATAACCGTGGATTATTGACTGTTGCTACCGTACTTACCGGAGAAATTAATATGGTGGAGCGTTCAAAAAAGCTGGAAGACAATATCCATAATTTCCTGGCAGATCGAAGTATTCAGGGATTGGTTCGTGTAGTGTCAGCCGCTGATGCCTTCAAGGGAGCGGAAGATTTGGTCAAATCATACGGACTCGGCAAACTTGTTCCCAATACCATCATCTTAGGCGACAGTGAAAATAAACTTATCAGGGAACAGTACTGTGAGATGCTTGCCAACTTTCACAATCAAAATCGAAATCTGGTTATTATCCACGATAACCAGGAACAACAGCACGTATTTGGCAATCATCAGACCATTGATCTCTGGTGGGGCGGCCTCAAAGGTAATGGCGGGTTGATGATGATTCTGACCTATCTTCTCAAGCATAGTCGTTCCTGGCTGGATGCCATTGTAACCCTCAAAATGATGGTACGCGATGAAGCCGCTGCCAAAGATGCAAATCAGAATTTAAAGACCATGATTTCGAAAATGAGAATGAACATTCACACGGAGATCATCGTTGCGGAGGGCCGTTCTTTTGATGAGGTTCTTCATGCATCATCCGCAAATGCTGATCTTATCCTAATGGGAATGGCCGAACCGGGTAAAGATTTTGTTTCCTACTACGAATCTCTTCAAAAACGTCTCTATGATTTACCTACGACCTTGATGGTATTGGCGGGTGAAGAAATCTCATTTGGAGAAGTTCTTATGCAACAGGATGCATTTAAAAAAAACTAAATATACGCTGCTACTATCCAAATTTAGTGAACGATTTTTTTAATTTTGCTAAAATCAAAAAAATCGTTTTTAGCGGATGCCTCAAGTCTTGGTATGATGTTATATGGTAAAGGTAAGACCTTAATTGTAGGTAACGATTAAACGGGATTTGAAGTAACCGGCGTGAATCGCGAAACTCCGGCCAACTGCTGGAAGAGGTTGCGAACCACTACAAAACCGTAATCCTTCCGGGTTATCGATCGTTATCGATCTCCAGCCTTCGTTCCGTAATGATTTGCGACAGCCACGCATCAGGCTGTACATCCCGTTGAATTCTGCGAGTAAACCTGGAGGCATCCTCAAATTCTTCAAATCCGTCATACGCAACAAAATAGTAATCCGTACGTGGATTGAACAGGATATGAGCTTTATAGCCCTCCCCCAGAAACCGCCGATACAAATTCATTGCACGGTCCTTCTCCGAGAAACTTCCGCCGATCGTATAAAAAAGAAGCTCGGAATAGTTGTCGTCCAGATTTTCCATATGGTTTGGCTGAACTTCATCAACTGCAACGGAATCCATTTCTTCGATTCTTTCTGCTTCCATCTCTTGTGATTGCAGGGTCTCCTTTCTTTGCCAATTTACTTCCATCGTTTCATCAGGTTGTTCAGAGTCCATTTCAGGAGTATCTTCCATCTCAAGGTTCTGTCCGGTTTCACCTTCTATTACCATACCCACAGAACCTGCTGTTCCCACGGATTTCACGTCAGACTGAGCCGATTCTGATTCGTCCAACGGCAGATGATCCATATGCGTACGATGGAAGATTTTTTGTCGTTCGAGTTGCTCACGTTTGCTCCTCAGTTGTTCATTCATGCGTTCGGGAAGAGATTTTTCCAGTTCAGCCTGAACAATCACAATGAGTTCAGACTGTGAAATATCGGTGGAATTGTAACCGAATAAATATTTCAAGCCGAAAAACCATCCGGGAAGATCCTTCAATATGGGTATTCCTCTCCTCACTTCTGATTTGTCGGTCCGGTAGAGTCCTGCAATCACCGTACTTTCTCCATTCAAAAGAAGGGTGTGGGTACTCGCTTCTTCCTTATTGATAACCGTACTGACGGGATCCGGCTGGGCGGTGGAACGTTCCACTTCAAGTTCGAGATAGATAAATGTTGAATCCCGGTCTTCAATAATCTGGGGGGTAACAGTGAGAATCGTACCGGTACTGAAAAATTCGTCCGTCACGTTCCCGGCAAAATCCCTTTGTTTAATAGAAAAATCCTGTCCGACCTGAATCCTGCCTTCCACTCTATCCATGACTTTGATGGAAGGTGTGGCCAGAACCTCGCCGATATTGTCTGCCTCAAATGCACTGAACAGAGCCTGCACCTCGATTCCTGCGCCGATCTCCCCAAAATTAATCAATGAATTAAACACACTTTGAGAAACATTCTGCGCTCCCCGTGCATTCACCTGGACAAAGCGTCCGTCGAACTGAGTAGAGGGCAATTCTCCCTCACCCTCCTCCCCTGTAAAATCCAGAATATTGGCAGGTATATTATTTGTAAGAGTCGACCAGTCCACCCCTATTTCCCGTAAGGCACGACGGTTGCCTTCAAAAAAAGTGGCATTAATTCTAACCTCCCGGGTCTGGATTGTTGCCGTGATCTGGTCACCCGATGTTGTCGTGGCTGTTCGGGCACTCGGACCCTCGACTGCCAGTTGTTGTCGTTCCTCGACCTGTTGAGACGTCAGGATTTCGTAATAATCCGGATTTTCATACAAAACCATATTCCGAACTCTGAGAATAAAATTCAGTGCTTCCTGCCAATGCATAGCGGGAAGATTGATCCCGATCTCACCCGTATATCCGGTCCGGTCGATCACAAAACGCCCTTCAAATTCCTGTGCAAACTGGTCGATCACCTGGATGGCATCCTGGAAGGGAGTTTGCCGGTCAAAGGAAATCAGCTCTTCAGGTGAGGTATATTCCCTTGGAATCCGGTCCTGTGCTTTCACATCGTTTATTACAAAAAACGGATTCAGGAACAGGAAACAGACAGATAAGGATAGGGCATTAAACAGGCATCTGATCCGGTTATGATTGGAACAAGACATGGGATGATTAAATGTATTCATTATTGTACCTCGAGGGTAACGGCTTCGATTATTCCACCTTTGTTAAGTCTGAATGTAGCTCGTCCTTCCTGGACATCTATGGATTCAAGACTCCCCAGATAAACGCGGTCATTTACACTGAGATTGACTAATCGTCCATTTTGGTCCCGTAAAAATATTCTGGAACTACTGATCCCGATAAGACGGCTGCTTTCGATGTTCACAAGATTTTCATCATTGGGTTGAATTTCACGTATCATCGGATAAAACGGGTTATGAAACCGGGAGGGAAGATTGGAGACGATTCTCAAATCCACTTCATCGGTTTCGAAAAATTGTGACCGGTCGTAATAGCTGTTTAACTCAAAACTGAAACTGACGTCATTGTAAGAACCGGTATTTTGGATCGGGGTTAGAATCAGATGATTGATTTTTTGCACGGGCATGCTGTTTTCAATACGATTCAGAAATTGATACACGGCCCGATAAGATCCGGTACCATTAATTTCGGATCGAATCACACCGTATGGTTCATGAAGAGTTGAATCATTAAAGAGAAAATTAAACTCGACTCGTGGCGGTGCAGAATTGATTTCAGAAAGAAACCTAAAAATCCGGTCAGGGTTGCTTGACTGAAACAGGGTCTTGTCAAATGATTCTACAAATTTTTCAGACTGCTCGAATCTGGAAAGCAGCTCCGGATAAAGTGCGGCTTGTATCTCCATTTGATTATATTCTTGCTGCAGTTGATCCAGGTCAGTGCGGAGCTCTTCAATCTTCTGTTCCTGGAAAAAATAGAGATAGGAGTATCCTCCGCTTGCAATGACAGCGAAGACGAGTAGTAAAATGATCGTATTTCTTAAACCGTACGACATATCTTATTCCTCAGAGTTATTTGTCAGCAGGTCCCGGATCTGCCTTGTACTTTCAGGGGTGAAAAGTGATGGATCCCCGACCACATCATGGATTTGCATGGTGAAATAATACAAATCCATCTCCCGAATTTGCTCCCGCCGTACATGCCTCAGGGTCACATTTGAAAATTGTCTTGCCAGGGCCGGAATTCTGTCCTCATATAATGAATATCCGTCAATATTCAGACCATTTTCCGATTGCCTTAACGAAGTCACCCAGATATTTCCAATATTTTGGACAGCCTGATTAAAACGGTTGAGTGAGGTAGTCCACCGAATATTGCCGTCCACAAGCTCTTCCAGTAAGATCAGTTGTTCCTGATAAAGCTCCAGCATTTCACTCAAATACTCTGTCTGACGGACGGTCGGTTCAATTTCATTCACAAGATTTTGATAGCGGGCACTTTCAAGCTCAAGATTGTCAAGGGTCGATTGGTTGGACTGATAGAAATGGTTCAGAACAACGGGTGACAAACCGATGGCAACCAACAAAAGTATGCCGTGCCATTGCAGCTTGAAGATCTTTTGACGGTCAATAACGTAAGCCGGTACGAGCGAAAGATTCGGAAAATATCTGTTCCCGGTCTCCGTACTGCCTGTCGCAATAGCAATTGCCGTTGTAAATTTGCTCACGGCCGGAACCTGCTGATCCCGGACATCAAATTTATCCGGATCAAGGGTGAAATTATCGACTTCCATACCGGGAAAGTTTTTTTCAAAGAAATGAATCGCCTTTTCGCCCAGGGTGTTATCCGCAAGAACAATCCGATCCAGGCCTGAAATTTCTCCGGAATCCAGTTGAAACAAGATCTTGCTGAAAACCGTATTCAGAAATTTTTTAAACCTTGTACCTTCATTAATAATCGGGGATATCTGAAGAAGTTCATGCCCCTTGAAAAATAGGATTCTGCACCGATGTACTCCGAATTGGATCAAGCCGGTAATCCTTTGATCCCCTTCATCATAATTCATCCTGTATAATCCGGTAAGGGCCACTTCGTCCGGAAGTAAATTCTGGATGTACACTTTGCCGCTTGCCATTGCATCCACGTGATTCAACAGCGAAATCACAGGTGGTTCCCTGTCGATCGAGGCAATTACGAGGCTCCCGTCCTCCCGGACATAAGAATTGTAATAGTCTGCCGGCGGCATTCCTCCGTAGACCGACTCCAGTTTGTTCTCGATCAATTCCTGAAGATTTTTCCTTTTTACTTTTGAAAAGTCCGAATCTCCAACAAACTGAAAGATGGTATTCCCGGAAAGAATATTGGCAGCGATATAGTTTTTATTCTGCCCGGTTGTTAAAAGATAGTTGTAGAGCAGGAGTTCATTGGTATCTTCCCGGCCAGACTCATCCACAAGGTCCAGGGATTCCTCATCTTCAGTTTCAAAAAGATCGATATCATCAAAATTAATCTCCTCGTTCTCCTGTTCTGCTACATTCACCTGTTGCTCCTCGGTCCCCTGATCCTGTTTCTCCTGCTGTATTCCAAAAATACTCTCCGTTTCATCCAGATTTTCGCTAGCAAATGAGAATTTTTCCGGATTCTCCAGATCTTCTTCAATCGGTCTGACCAGGTCCAGGCGGTCAAACCGGGTCAACACAACTTTACTGCCGGCCGACCTGGCCCCGACAATTTTGAGGGACTCGCCGTCCAGCGCGATTCCGATATATTCTTTCTTTCTGATCATAGTTTTTTCATTCCGGGCTTTGTCGGCTATTCAACTTCATCCAAAAGCTGCAACATTCTTTTCTTATTGTTTGCGTTGTTGATCGCTTCTTCTCTTGAAATCCTGCCGGTATTCAACAGTCTTTTCAGGTCCTGCTCCATCGTCATCATCCCCAGCTCACCACCTTCTGCCATCATCTGGTAAATTTCATTGACATTATCATTCCGAATGGCCGCCTTGACAGAGGAGGTCACCAGCAGAACCTCTTTCGCCATAATTCGTTTGCCGTCAAGGCTGGGTACCAGCTTCTGACTAATCACACAGGTGAGTACATCGGCAAGCCTTGATTTTACCCGATTCTGCTCATCGGCCGGAACTTCCCCTACAATCCGTTCAATACTTTCCATTGCCGAGGATGTATGAAGGGTTCCAAAAGTTTTATGGCCGGAGTCGGTAATTTCAAGAGCTGTCATTATCGTATCGGGATCCCGCAACTCCCCGATCACAATAATATCCGGATCCTGCCGCAGTGCCTGAATAGCTCCTTCCTTAAATCCCGGTACATCCCGGCCCACTTCCCTGTGACGAATTACGGATCGGATCGGCTTATGAATTAACTCTACCGGTGAGGCAATAATAACGATATGTGCATCCACAGTACGGTTATTCGCATCGATAATAGTGTCGAGAGTGGTAGACTTACCGGACCCGGTAATCCCGGTAATCAGGGTAAGACCGTACTTGTAATATTTCAGGCTCAGTGCCTTTGCAATTTCAGAATGCGTGCCCAGCTCTTTGAATGGACGAATGTTATTTTCAATTCTTCGCATGTTCAGAGCCAAATGTTCCAGATCAAAATACATATCCGCCCGGAACCGTTGTTCCCGGTCATCTTCTAATTTTATTCCATACGAAAAATCCACGTTTTTATCCTTTTTCAGCATCTCACGCTGGAAGGAAGTCAACACATTATGCAATAACACATCCGTTTCTGTTAGCGAGAGCTCTATTTCGAACTTCACAGGAGATTTTATCCCGTGAATCCGGTACCAGATCCTGTTATTGCATCCGGGTCCGCCGAGATCAATATCCGACGCTTCCTGAGTATCCATGAGAAGTAGAAAATGATCCAGGATGTTCGACAATTCCATCCTGCGGGTATTGTCAAGATCTTCAATTAATTCACCGAGTCGGACATGATAGTCCAATCCCCTGGATGAACCGGGAATTTGTTCATGGATTGATCTGGTAATCTCCCTCAGGGGGGTTAGTTGAATGGATTCGGCCTGCATAGCTTATATTTTTCGAGAGATAAACCGCAGGACCTCCACAAGACCACCCGTGGTTTATTTATGATAGAGATTATTCCTGTTTAACTTTTATTCAGACACCCAGCATCACTCCGGATGTACAAATCTGAAAAGAGTTTCCATAGTTGTACCGGGCAGATGAGGTTTACAAAAGCAATTTATGGAACTGCCTTTATTTGTTCGTATTAGAAGCTCAAGTCAGCTTCTGTCTATATGTGGCTTTTACATCTTCTGTACACCTGTAACATTAAAATCGGGGTACATAACAAAATTCCGGTTTAACTTAATTAGAATTTTTTAATATTTCATTATTTTAAACAAATTTCTAATAAAAATAAGACATATTACCATTTATCTGCTTCTAACAATCGTTTTTTAAGCTTGATGAGCTGCACATTTAAACTGATTATTTTCTTCGTCTGGATGTCAATAATATTTTTCGTAAAAATATTGAATAGTTTTTCAGGTTTTTTCCTAAAGTAGTTCAAGACTTCATAACGCTCAAATTTTAAAAGAATCGTATCCCCTTCCGAAAGAATTTTTCCCGGTGAATTGAATTTGTTAAAAAGAAATGTTTCACCGATAAAGTCTCCCTCCCCTAATAGGGATAGTTCAATATTATCTTTCCAAATAGATATGGAACCCTTGCCAATCAGGTAGGCACATTTGATTGCATCCTCTTCTTTCAGGATAATATCACCTGCAACAAACCGCTCCTCGGCCCCACACGTCAGAAAAGCTTCAATATGTTCATAGTGAAAGCCATTCAGAAGGGATGGGGGTTCCTTTAGAAATTTTTTAGCATACTCAGGTAAACTATTAATGGTTGAGTCTTCTTCATTCTGCATATCGGTATCCTTGTAGTAATTAATCGTCTAATCGTCAAGAGTGATGGCAATCACTTCCTTGATCGAAGTAATTCCCTCCTTGATTCTCTCCCTGCCGGAAGCCCGGAGAGTAAACATCCCCTGACTCAGGGCCTGGTTTTTAATTATTTCTTCATTGATCTCCCCACCCGATTCCAATATGATACGGCGTATTTCTTTTGAAAAAAACAACGCTTCATGGATGGCAACGCGTCCCCTGTAGCCTGTATCATTACATTTTTCACATCCAACAGGCCGGAAAAACGTATTAGATTTTATTTCATCATTCGTAAAACCGATTCCGCGCAGTGTTTCGGGATGAGGGTCAAATTCTTCCTTGCAGTCTTCACAAAGCCTTCGCAAGAGCCTCTGTGCCATAATCAGATTCACCGCATTGGCAATCAGAAACGGCTCAACTCCCATTTTAAACAGCCGGGAAACTGCGCTCGGGGCATCGTTGGTATGCAGTGTGGAAAACGTAAGGTGTCCTGTATTCGCCAGTTTAATGGATATTTCTGCCGTTGTCAGATCCCGGATCTCCCCTACCAGCACAATATCCGGATCATGGCGTAAAATTCCCCGCATAGCCTGATCGAAGGTCATATGATGGCCGATCTTTAGCTGCCGGGCTCCATGGATGAGATATTCCACCGGTTCCTCAATCGTAAGTACATTTTTTGTCGGCTCCAGTACATAGTACAGGGCTGCCACAAGGGTCGTTGATTTTCCGCTGCCGGTTGGCCCGGTGATAATCACAATCCCGGAGGGTTTTTCGATGGCCTTGACAAAATCCTTTTTCGCCTGTTCCTGCAGTCCGAGTACTTCCAGGTCTGTAATCACCTTACGGTCATCCAGGATTCGAATTACGATCGATTCAAATTTCCTGTCGAACTGGGCTCCCACCATCGGCATAATCGAAACCCGGTAACGGATGTGGTGATTATCCACTGTTCGCTGGATAAAACCGTCCTGCGTACTATCTCTTTCAAAACGGTCCACATTTCTCGTCTTATCCTTCACGACAGCAGAAATGGCTTCCGGTTTCACATTCTTTTGCTGGTGCCAAAGATGAAGTTTCCCGTCAACACGGAAACGCATATCGGTCGTGGTCGGCCCGCTCGGCACGATATGGATGTCACTCACTCCCTGACGTACCGCCTCGACCAGCATCCCCTCAACCAGCGAATTGAGCATACTCTGGTTAATCTCTGCATCGATTTCCTCCTCATCCAGGTCTTTCTCATTCTCCTGGATTTGGGCCTCTTCATAGTCGATCTCCTCCAACAGATCCAGAAATTCGTTTTTTTGCTCGTATACATTGGAGAGGATTTTTTCAACGAGTTCAAACCGGCAATAGCGGATTTCATACTGTTTGAAATTCAATCGGGAAATGATATTCGACAAATTCGGGTCGGCCGGGTCGGCCGCCGCAAGAGTCAGGGACGTATTGGTTTTTTGAACCGGAACCGCCTTGTGATATACCAGGTCATCGATAATTTCATGCGGCAGATCCTTGACATACTTCTTGATTTCGCTAATTTTTTCATTCGACAACTCCTCCTGGCCTGCAAAAATCTCATCGAATGCATAAATGGAAGCCACACCCTTCATGACCTTGTGCCGGTCAAGTTTCAGGTCCTGATACAGAATTTGTCCGAGCCGCCGGTTGGACATTTCCGGTTCTTCGTCCAGAATCGACAGCGCCCTCTTTAGCTGATCCTCAGAAATTACCCCCCTGTTCACCAGCAGGTCGCCGATATGTCTTCTGGTATTCACTTTTCCCATTTTTACAAACTAGTCATGCATGATTTATATAGTTGTCTCAAAATGCCCCTTACCGGATAAAAAACAAAATAGGTGAGATATGATATAGCCTTGTTTCAAAATCACAAACAGGATTTCAATCAAAATCCACCCGATTCCGGTTTAATGAGTGCCGCCTCGGAAGAAACAACCGTGATGGCGATGAGTGCGATCATAATAAAGAAATTGATAAACAGGTTTATCGAGTCGATCACCGATTCCATTTTATAGGTAGTCTGGATTTCATAGTACTCGGCAAGCTGCTTTGCATTTTCACGCAGTGCGCCCGACTCTGCTCCCAGCCGAAACCGGCTGATAGCGGTATTTGTAAATACACCGGCCGACTCGAGTCCTTCGATCAGTCCGGCCCCTTCTTTCAGCATACGCTTGATCGCCTCTTCCTTGATCTGTTTCTCCATATAGGAGTTTCGACACGCTTCCGAGGCGACCCGGATTACATCGATATTTTGTCCGGATCCGCTGTACAGGGTATAAAACACCCTTGCAAAGATTTCAATACTGGTTTTGTGCAATAAATCACCGATGACCGGTACACGGATGATATACTTGTCCAGAAAAAGTTTACCGCGGGGGGTTTTAACGAAAGCCAGAAACAGTCCGAATGGGACGACAAACGACAGGAAAATCGCAATCCAGTGATCCTGAAGCCAGTAACTCATCTCCAAAGTTGCGGCTGTCATCGGGGGAAGCTGGATATTGTAATCAAGAAACATTTCCGCCTGAGCGGGAAATATATACCCCACGTAAAACAGGACTGTTGCAATAACTGCCAGGACCGTTACGGAAGGCATCATGAGTGACCGGCGAAGGTTTTTTCTGAATTCAGCGTCCCGTTCCATAAATTTTGCCGTACTTTCAAATACGAGCGCCATATTACCCGATGTGGAAGCCACACTTAGCATGTAGGTGGCAAACTTGCCGAACACCTTCTCATGTTTGCGATAAACCTCGCGCCCCTCTTTGCCATCCTTCAGGTCTTTTTGAATCTCCCGGATTACTTCCTTCATTTTTTTATTCTGAGTGTCCTCATAAAGGAGATTCAGAATTTCATCGTACGAGAGTTTCTGCTTGAGTAGATCAGAGCTGAGACGGATAAACGTCACGACTTCCTTGTGGGGTACACTTCCCTTGAAATCGAATAGCTTCCGGTTGATGTTCAGAACCTTGTACCCGAGCCGGACCAAAGCCTTTTCCAGTTCTTCTTTGTTATAGGCTTCCTGTTCCCCCGAAATCACAGGCTTTCCGGCTTTTTTTATCTTGTAGGTAAAGAGTTGTTTTTTTTCCAGAGCCTCCACCCGGAACCCCCTTTTCCGGGACAGGATGTCTACTTTTTTCCTGGCGTTTTTTTTATTCTCTGCCTCGAACTCGGTTTTTACCGGTTTACCGGCCGAGGATCTGGCTTTAAGTCTGAATTGAGGCATAAGAGTTCAACATTATAGAGATTTGGAGTTAGAAAGCAGACTCCGCTTATTCCCGGTATACAATTGATCAAACATTTAAATTTTCAACAAATCCGGTTTCATTAATTACTATCCTGACTGTCCCCGTACAAATCCCCATTGGCCCTTTTCACAAACCTTGTCTTAAATTTGCAAACAGGTCGGGGTAAAGCCCGGTCAGTGAATTTTAATCATTGACTCAATCAACACGAAACAATTTCTGACTAAAGTTAAAAGGGTCATCAAAAAAAAGGCTCCGATACGGAGCCTTTTTTTATATCAGAATAAATGATATATAAAATTTTCTTAAACATACATTTTTATGGACAGACTCCGGGAGCTCCGCCGTTCATATCCGCCATTACCATATTATTCGTGCAAACCCTGGCTTGAATCGTATTCGGCGTGGTGTTATCCACCTCTGAGTCATTCACTGTGGCTGTAACTATAAAATCATCCGAATCCGCAGCAGGGGCGGAAAATGTATACGTACCATTTGAATTGCTGGCAGTAAGAAGATCTGCGCTTAAGGAAGCTGCTCCAAATGTTATATTCTCAAAAGTTATCCCATTAAAATCTCTGCCACCGCCTCCAAGCATAGCCGGCCTCATATAGTAACCCTGTGCAGAAGCGGCAATTTGTGCCAAATCCTGACGAACCGCATCCTGTGCCGCCGCATCCGCAGCACTTCCAAATGTATTGATAGCTACGACCGTCGCAATCCCTACGATGATCGTCACGAGAATTACAAGTAATAATTGTTGCTGACCCATAGTAGACTCCTTGTCGTCTTAATATTTAGTTTGATATTGAATAACTGGTGATGTTGATTGGAAAATTGTAAAACTTAATATAAATGTTTAATGACTAAATAATTTAAAATCCGATTAATTTAAATAAGCAAGTAAAAATCATTTGTAGACAAACTATCCTTTTGTCCGTTCACTTTTATTCAAGAATCGACAACTATATTAGGGACTATTCAGATCCAATGCAATATAAATATTAATTTTTTCTAATATTACTCTTATAGTCGTCCATATTGACAAATAAAAGATGCTTTGAAAGTAAAAAACATCTCACATTATTCATTTCACAAACGTTCTATCCAGGTAGTTGGAACAGAAATACCTCGAGAATCAAAGAGTTTTACTATAAATAAACTTCATTCTCAAGCTCCGTATGTAACAAAAACAAGCACTCATCAATAAAACTACGCAAGCCTGTCACCGGAAATTGGACTCAAAAAAAAGGAACATCTCAAACTGCTTATCGGCTCTTTACCCTGACTACTTAAACTATACAATCAACCCGGTATTCATTAAATTATCATTAAATTTTCCACATGCTTGCCTTTTTCAACTAAATTACCGTAACTGAATTATTAGGTTTTAAAAAAATGCTCGGTCTCCCTGTTCTATTCATCATTCTTACAGGAACAGCACAAAACGGATAGGATTATACCTTAAATGTATCAAAGATCAGACGAAAACTCTGGCCATCATCAGCGATTATCTGAAGATGTAATATCTGCATCCGCTTCTCTGCAGAGTACCAGGCAATCCTCGTCTCTATCGCTTACTCCTCTCACAAAATCATTGGCGGGAATTCTAAAGGACTCCGGTCTGGATGAAAAGGATTATAAAAGAAACCTCAAAAGGAAGTATTTGGAATGAAAATCCTTTTCGATACAAATATTCTTCTCGATCTTCTTTTGATGCGAAAACCTTACTATGAATCCGTCGCGCAACTGATCAGTTTTGTAGAGACCCGGATGATCGAAGGCTGGCTTTGCCCGAACACGGTTTCAACAGTTCACTATCTATTGAATGAAGCACTTGACAAGCAGCAGGCTGCCGGGCATCTTAAAACCATCCTCAGCATGTACCGGGTTCCCGAGCTGAATCAGGCAGTTTTCAATCAAGCGGCGCTCGGTGAGTATTCCGACTATGATTATGCTCTCACCTACCAGTCGGCCCTTCAGGCGGATGTTGACGGAATCCTTACTCGCAATCGGGAACACTACTCGGACAGCTCTCTCCCTGTCTGTACACCCGATAAGCTGCTGGCTCTTATGAACAGCCTGGAAACCTGATGTTTCTTTTCTGCTTATACTGATAAGAAACGGGAATGAGTTTTTGATTCACCATTCACTTTACCATAATCTAAACTTATTAAGTACCCGGGAGGGGACTCGAACCCCTACGATGTTGCCACCACCGGATTTTGAGTCCGGCGCGTCTACCAATTCCGCCACCCGGGCGAAGAAAGACAAATATAAGAACAGTTCCTCTCTTTGAAAATAAGAATTCACAATTCATTAACAGGGAAGCAGCCATGAATGTTTGGCCCCCCAGGCAGGCCGCAATAGATTCAATTGAGCCCTCTCCCGGCCGATTAGCTTGCTCACCGGTATTGTACGATCCCCTTCTTTAAAAACATTTGTGATATAGAGTCAGCCGGTGTAATTTTGGGCCTGATGAATTATTTGCCGACATCCATCTGATCCAATCAAACCCTTCAATCATTAAGAGCTAATTCTGAATGTCCACTTCAACGTTCAATAAACTATCCTACAACGCGCCTGAAGTAAACAGTTTTATCGAAGAGCTCAAACAAGTCAACGTCGACTCCTCTTATTATTTGTTGCTGCTGGTCGGCCCTTACCGAAAAGGAAAGAAACAATTCCTGGAAAACCTTGCAGACCGTGCCGGGCAGTCCATTACGCACATTGATCTTCACGATATCGTCACCATGTATGAAGATGAAACCTATGAAAACATCGATTCCCTCTTTCAAGAGCTTCATAAAGAAGAGTCCATTCTGTTTTTCTCAAACGGGGATCGCCTTTGCGGGGCTTATACCGGCTATACCTACTCCAAAACCCGTTATGCAACCCCCCAGGAAAAATATTTTCTGAAAAAAATTCAAAAACTGGAGAAAATCATCCTGCTCGATATTCTGGATGAAGATAATGTCGACAAGACGCTGGAGCGAAACTCCCATTTTACTCTGAGCTTCAACAAACCAACTTCCATTTTAAAAAGATTCACATGGAGCCTCGGGAACTATTCGTTCCACGGCCATCAAATTGTCAGTAAGCGCCCCCAGCGTAAAACGTGAAACTATAAGGTACAGGAACCCCTCTTCCCCTGAAATTGAACCTGCTTTATGAACTTTTTGGGTATTATTTTCGCAATCGTCTGAATGAACCACACCCTGAATCCTTCTGACAGCGGGGATGAATACAGAAAGCAGCCGTCTCAAGACCGGATCTTTTCCCGGACAGTTCGAAACGGATGACAGAGAGTTACACTTTTTATAACTTTCCGATCAAATCTTCTTATATTAAGAGCTTGTACCTTGACCCTTCCATTCTAATTGATTTGTATTAAACACAAGAAGATATTCTATTGAAATTTAGTGAAATGAAACTGACCGACACGATGATGTCCGGTCTAAACGATATTCGATTCGAGGAACCTACACCCGTTCAGGAAAAAGCTATCCCTCTCGTTCTGGAGGGAAAAGATGTCATAGCCACCGCTCAAACCGGAACCGGTAAAACCGGTGCATTCATCATTCCGATCATGGACCGCATTCTGAGAGGTGACCAGGACGGTATTAAAGCCCTGATCCTGAGCCCCACCCGTGAACTTGCCCAACAAATCGACGAACAGATTTTTGCAATCGGCTACCACACCGGTATTTCTTCCGCGACCGTTATCGGAGGAAGTGATTTTTCTGTACAGGCCAAGGCATTGAATGCCGGCGTCGATATTATTGTCGCTACTCCGGGCAGGCTGATTGATCAAAAAAAGATCGTAAACATCGATTTCTCGAAAGTTGACTACCTGGTCCTGGATGAGGCAGATCGCATGCTGGATATGGGATTCCTTCCCGATATGAAAAAGATTATCGGCTGGCTGCCGCAGGAACGACAAACCCTTCTTTTTTCTGCAACGATGCCCCCGGAAATCGAGAAACTGGCTTCCGGAATCATGAAAAATCCGGTAACGGTTGAAATCGCCCGGGCCAAAGCTCCAACCCTGGTCGAGCAACGAGCGTTTTTTGTACGAAGCAACCAGAAAATTCCACTCCTCAAGAAGATTTTCCAAACGATTGAGTGGGATTCCTGTATCATCTTTACCTCCACCAAAAAGGGAACTGACGAATTACAGCGCTTGCTGAAAAAGGAAGGGATCAAAGCTGCAAGCATACACGGAGATCGTTCACAGGAAGAACGGAACCGTTCATTGAATGCTTTTAAATCGGGAGAATTTCCGGTGATTGTAGCGACCAACGTATTGGCACGGGGTATTGACATCAAGGATGTTTCAATGATCGTCAATTACGACACCCCTAATAATACGGATGATTATATTCACCGCATCGGGCGGACCGGACGATATGACAAGTCCGGCATTGCTGTTACTTTCGTAACTCAACGCGATAAACGACTCTTTAATGATATTGACAGGATTAAAGAGAATCCGATTAAAAAAACCACACTGCCGGACTCCTTTAACGAAAAATCGGAGTTCAACTGGGATAAAAAGATATCAGACGGTCAAAAACAGATACGTAACAAAAAGGATCAACCGCCGGCCGACAAAAAGAGCAGCGGCCAGAGCCGGGATCAAACAGGCTCCGGAAGTGAGAACAAAAAGTCGGACAAGGAATCCCGCCGCAATGTAAAAAAACGCCCTTCGGGCAAAGGAGAAAAAAGTACTTCTTCCCGCAAGAAGTCTCAGGAGGATAAAAAAAGTCCAGGACGTAAACCGGCTTCTTCGGGCAATGGAGCAGCTCAAAAGGATCAGGATAAGGATTCATCTACTGGCCGCCATCAGAATCGGTCAGCTTCACCCGAACCGGGGCCTGAGCCTCAGGAGATGGAAAAGGAACGCTCAACAATTCCTATTCCCATTTCAATTCCCAAAGCATCCCAGCGAAATAAAAATTCCCGGAAACCGGCAAAAGGAGTTTGGGGAATTATTAAAAGCTTTATTCCGAAATTTAATAAAAACTGAGAACTATGCAGCGACTGACGTCTCTGCTGATCTGGATTGGAGTGTCCCTCCTGGTTTTGTTCTGGCTGCCCCTGATTGCAGTCACCCGGTTTTTTGACCGCGACCCGGTTCGCTACCGGACAGGCAAAATGTTTCGCAAACTGGGCCTTGCCATCTCACGCATCAACCCAAACTGGAAAATCTCTCTGCAGGGAAATAAATCTGCGAATGACCGAACGCCGTTTATCATTGTCAGCAACCATTTGTCAAATGGCGACATTCCGGTGATCTCCAACCTGCCGTGGGAAATGAAGTGGGTGGCAAAAAAAGAACTTTTCAATCTGCCTATTGTAGGATGGATGATGAGAATGGCCGGGGATATTCCGGTCGACCGGAGGTCGAGAGGGAAAAATATTCGGACGATCAAACGGTGTCTTTTTTACCTTCAGCGAAATTGTTCTGTGATCTTTTTTCCGGAAGGTACCCGGTCGCGCGATGGTAAAGTCAAAGATTTTTCAAGAATTCCTTTTGAACTTGCAATCCGGAATAATTTTCCCATTTTGCCCCTTGTAATTGATGGCACACGGGAATGTCTGCCGAAAAACACCTGGATTTTCGAGCCGGATGTCCATGCCAGACTCAAAGTTCTGGAACCGGTTGACCCAAACAAATATGAATCCGCCGATACCGATGCCCTGGTTCGGGATGTACGGGATCAGATAATTCGTCAATTGATGGAATGGAGGGATGAACCCCGGGAACAGGTGGACGGCCTGCTGCACAAGAACAGGAATACGAATCAATCAAAACCTGAAAATTAAATTTTGAAAAGCCCTTATGCCAGAAAATGATTTTTTAGATCCACGTGGTGAGATCAAACTAACCGACAAACAACTGATGGAATCCCCTGAAGTGGAAGCCGCTGCAAAAAAAGTGATTAATAACCATAACATGGACTTCGGGCCGGCGCAAATCGGTTATTTTCTTGTCTACCCGAACATATCAAAACAGCGGGCCGCAAAATGCATGAAGGCTACACGGGAAGTGAAATACTATTCCGGCAATGACTATTTAATTGAAATCTCAGGGGAGTTGTGGGATATGCTGGACGATGATACCAGAGAAATGCTGGTTTATCACGAGCTTCTGCATATCGATCCGGTGTTCAAGGCAAAAAACCAGGAATGGAAGATGAAACTTCGAAAGCCCGACTTTGCTGACTTTTACGAGATCAATGATCGATTTGGAAACGAATGGTACAAAACGATCCAGGCAACCGTCTCTTCCCTGTACGATATGGATCCCCGTCAGGAAGGCAAGGTCTCGACCTGAGTAAACTCCTCCGGCATGGGAATACCCTCTCGTTTTCCTGATTCCTTATTTTTTATAGGGTCCAAAAAATGATACTTTCTAAACCGAATATTTCAACCAAACCATATCACAATACCCAATGAAACGACTTATTTATTACTCTCTTTTACCTCTTTTCATGTCTTTTTTTCTTTTTGCTAACGGATGTGAAGAGTCTGAACAATCGGGCGAAACAGCCGACCTGAGTACCAATCTTGATTCGGTTAGTTACAGTCTGGGATATTACTATGGTGAATCCATGGCACAAGAAGGCATTGAGGAGTTCAATTTCAATAATTTCATAGCCGGCTTTCGACAGGGCATGCAGGATTCATCGGAACCGCAGATCAATGATCAGGAAATGCAAACAGCCATTCAGCAATTCCAGGTTGAACTGCAGCAGCAACAATCGGCCCAAAGAGAAGCAGAAGCTTCTGTGAATATAGAGGAAGGACGCCAGTATCTGGATGAAAATGCCCAGCGTGAAGATGTAAACGTTACGGCAAGCGGGTTACAATATCGTGTCATTGAAGAAGGAAGCGGTGAGCGTCCCACGGCCAACTCTACTGTTCGGGTTCATTATCGGGGGACGCTCCTCAATGGCGAGGAGTTTGACAGTTCATATGAAAGAGGGGAGCCGGCGGAATTTCCTCTGAACCGGGTCATCCCCGGCTGGACCGAAGGGGTTCAGCTCATGCGTGAAGGGGCTACCTATGAATTCTTTCTCCCCTCGGAACTTGCCTATGGGAACAATCCTCCCCAGGGCAGCATTATTACCCCCGGTGCCGTTCTTATATTTGAAGTGGAACTACTGGAGATTGTCGAACAAGGGAACACCGAGTAAGAATTTGGTAATGACTCCTCTGAAGTGGTCGTTTTTTCAGTAAACAGGACTCCCGGCAGGTTGACGCTTTCCCGGGCGGATAAATCTGACGGCCCTCATAATTTCAAATTCAGGGATTATCTACAACAGACAAAGATTCATCCGTCGGGCAGGCGGATGATAAACCTATAAACTTCACCTGCGATTCTGCCTTCCGAACCATTCGTCCGGACCCAGCATCAACAGGTGAGTGAGAAGCGGGTATTTGTATGGACAAACTTGCGACAACACTGAAGATCAGGCGCAAGGCACATTCCCTGGGGTTTGATGCTTGTGGATTTGCACGGGCTGAAAAACTGGACCGGGAAGCGGTACGTCTGGAATCGTGGCTGAACAACGGTCAGCACGGAACCATGCAATGGATGGAAAATCACTTCGACAAGCGGGTGGATCCTACCCGGCTCGTACCGGGAGCCAAAAGTGTCATTTCAGTATTAGGAAGTTATCATTTTGAAAGAAATTTAGAATATGACCGTCATTCGGGAGTGCCGAAGATTGCCAAATATGCCCGGGGACGCGACTATCACAAGGTATTTAAAAAGAAGCTTTTCAAACTTTTTGGTTCTATAAAAAAAGATATCGGAGATGTTAACGGCCGGGTTTTTGTTGACTCTGCACCTGTAATGGACAAAGTGTGGGCGGAACGGGCCGGTCTTGGGTGGATCGGTAAGAACTCGAATTTACTGAACAAGGAATTCGGATCCTTTTTCTTAATCGGCGAAATGATCCTGGACCTGGAATGCGTGTACGACGGACCGGTTACCGATCACTGTGGCACCTGTACGAAATGCATGGATGCGTGTCCCACGAATGCCATCCATGAACCCTACCGGATCGATAGCAACCGATGCATTTCTTATCTGACTATTGAATTAAAAGACCGGATTCCTGAAGAGATCCAGCAAGAGATGGGCGAATGGATGTTTGGGTGTGATATTTGCCAGGATGTATGTCCCTGGAATAGCAAGGCTAAAAAAGGGCAGATTCAAGATCTCAGGCCACGTGACAAAATGTTCATCCGGGATCCGGATTTTTGGGAGAAAATCACCGAACAACAGTATGAAGATCTGTTCAACGGAACTCCGGTCAGACGTGCCAAATATCCAAAATTCAAAGATAATGCCGAATTCGTAGCCTGTAATATGAAGTCGGAAAGCATTAAACGCGAAAAATCCATTCCCTACCCTTTTTAGGGCCATCGAAAAAATAAACACACTGCATTCTTTGCTCCCCGCCTCTCTATGTTCTTGAATTCCGAGAAGTGAAAGCGGTAAGTTAAAACTGACTTCTTTTATCCTTCAGGGCTTTATAAAGCATTTCCCTGGCCCGAAAAATATGAGCTTTCACCGTGCCAAGGGGTAAATCCAGCAGATCGGAGATCTCCTGGTAGCTTTTCTCTTCCATATGCCGCATCTCAATCACCTGGCGATACTTCTCAGGCAGCTCATGAATTGCATTTCGGATCATTTTTTGCCTTTGTTTGCGAATGATCCCTCTGTCTGTTTCATAACTGTCATCCGGAAGCTGAATTTCCATATCTCCATCCCGGGTTTTAACCGGCTCATCGATAGATAATGTTTTCAGCTTTTTCTTCCGCAGGTAGTCAATCGTATGATTGGTCGCAATCCGGTACAACCATGTGGAAAAAGCATAACGGGTATTATAGGAGGAGAGGTTGTCAAATGCCTTCATAAAAGCTTCCTGGACAAGATCCTCAACCTGTTCCTTCTCCTTAACCATTTTTACGATATGAAAATAGAGAGCTCGCTGGTATTTCTCCATCAGATTTGCATACGCCTGTTCATCTCCTTCAACAGCAGCAGAAACTAGCTTGTCATCTTCCCGGCTGCTTTCGGAAGCATTTTCACGCTCCGATTCAAAATTCTGGTTTGGGCCTGTTGAATCCATTCACATTCAAGGGTGACATTTACATTTATAGAAGGCTTTGCAAAATCACTGCGTGTTCAAAAAATGAGCGTCTTTTTGCCCAATTTCTACATTATCGGGATTTGAACTTGAACAAAAATCTTGGTTTTGCAAAGCCTTCTTATAAAAGAAATACGGGGGACAAACATAACAATAGCACTGAGAAAAAACTACATTTCTTGCCATTTCACACGGTGTATTACTATCCGTCTAATTTCGTGGAAGAAGACTCTCTATATCTTTTGAAGCCTGATCCAGATCCATTCGTCCTGGCCCTGCTCGTCTGCGAGCTTCAAAGGGGTTTGTAAATGACGATTCGCCCGAAGAATCGACTCCCGGTCCTTTTTCAACAGGCCGGATAGACACAGGGCTCCCCCCTGCTTTAAAAAATCCATCAGCGATTCAAACATCTGCAAAATTACATTGCGGTTGATATTTGCCAATACAATATCAAATTCCCTGTTTTCGGGGATCACCTCCACCCCTCCGCGACGAACTTCTACCTTATCTCCTACTTGATTGATGAGAATATTTTCACGGGCATTGGTCTCACTCCATGCATCCACATCAAATGCAAAAGCAGACCCCGCTCCAAGTTTAATACACGCAATTGCCAGAATGCCGGTTCCCGTGCCGGCATCCAGAACAGATTTCCCGGGAAGGTTCAGCGACGGAAGTGCCCGAAGCATCAAACGGGTTGTGGCATGATACCCGGTTCCGAACGACATTTTCGGGTCAATCTCAAGCAGCGTACTGCCAGGTGAAGGCTTACAATCCGACCAGGTAGGCCTGACTAAAAAAGGACCTATTTCCTGGGGTTTTATCGTCTTTTCCCACGTTTCATTCCAATTTTGTTCTTCGAGTTCTTCCAGTTCAATAAAATGACTACCCCGGTAGGCAGATAACAACTCTTCGATATGATCTCTGCTCATATCATTAAAGCCGGGCTTCGGAATATAGGCGATCAGGAGGTTGTCAAATTGCTCAAAACCCTCAAAATTTAACTCCATCAGCTCAGCGATCAGGTTTTCCTGGTAAGCATCCTCAATCTCTATGACAATGCGGATGTGGTTCATTCAATTTATCCTGTTATAAATCAGCTCGACCATTAAATCTCCAACCGCCTGAAGGGTCTGTCTGTCAATAATATCCATCGTATCACGATGTGTATGCCAATAAGGTGGAAATTCTACAGAACCGTTTTCCGCTCTCCTGTGATGAATGATATTGATCATCCGGATACCGGTCAAACGTTCAATGATCACATGGTCGTCCGAGATCAGTGCCCCCTCTTCATCTAAAAAATAATTCCCATAGCCCATCTCAGCCCCCATCTCCCAAAGAGCTTCCACCAAAGAAGGAGCTATCCGAACCGAGTATCCTTCCTTCGGAAACACTGCGTTTTCTCCACCTACCATATCCAGCAAAATTCCGAATCTTGGCTGATATCCCGGGACGGGAGGATGGTTGCTCCAATACCTGGAACCCAGAAAATAGTTATCCAGATCTCCGGATTCCCCGTAATCCTCCCCGTCAAAAAAGATGATGTCCACTCCCACCGGCGGAGGGTTTTCACTGAAAATCCGGGCCAATTCAAGAAGAATCGCAACCCCGCTCCCTCCGTCATCCGCCCCCGGTATCGGTTCGCCAGGCCGGTCAGGATCTTTTTCCGCACGGGGCCGGGTGTCCCAATGGGCCCCCAGCAGAATCCGGTCGATACTTTCCGGGTTAAAGGAAGCAATCATATTATACAGTTCCAGTTCTTCCCCGTACCCTTGTTCGCGAAAGGACTGCACAAAAACATTTCGGGAACCTGCATAACGACGTAAAGTCTCTTCCAAATACTCTTTTGCAAGCCGATGACCGCCGGAGTTGGGGGCTCGCGGACCCAAATTCACCTGATCTTCAACAAATTTTCCGGCACTGTCGGCCGAAAAAGCGGGAGCTTCCCTGCCTTGTTCTTCAAAACTAAACCGGGGAGTTTCCCTGTTGCACTGAATGAGCATGGCACTAAGGATTCCTGCCAGGATTAACAGTAAATACACCCTTTTCTGCATGGGTATGATAAGTTATCCGATACCGATATGATTGATATGAATACGGAAGAGCTGTTATTTAAATGCGAAGAGAAAGCCTGATCCCAAAGGCTAAACTATTTTCTCAACCAGGTGAGCAGCCCTGAGTATTTTTCCCTCCTCAAACACATTTCCCATAAACTGGACTCCAACGGGTAATCCGCTCGAGTGCCGGCCTGCCGGCACGCTGATTCCACATATTCCGGCAAGATTGGCAGATGTGGTATAAATATCATTCAGATACATTTGTACGGGATCGTCTGTCTTGGCCCCCAGTTCAAATGCCGGACTTGGAGCCGTCGGTGATACGATGACATCAACATCCTTGAATGCCTGCTCAAAATCCTGTTTGATCAGCCGTCTCACTTTTTGTGCTTTTGCATAGTAAGCGTCATAATAACCTGAACTCAGCACATAGGTGCCCAATATAATTCTGCGTTTTACCTCCCGGCCAAAACCCTCCGTACGGGATTTTTTATAGAGCCTGATGAGTGGAGTATCCAATTGGGCCAGTTTTTCCATTTCCACATTCTTTTCTTCTCCGCCGGCTTCCCGGATCTTCTTTTCTATCGCCTGACGCTCCTGAGTCAGTTCTTCCTTCAGGGTTTTAAAGTCACTCCTGTGTCCGTACCGGATCCCGTCATAGCGCGCCAGGTTACTGGATGCTTCGGCCGTTGCCAGAATATAGTACGTTGCAATGTTATATTTCATGTGAGGAAGATGGATCGGCTTCAAGACAATCTTATTCTCTTCTTCAAGTTGGGACAAACGCTCCCGGATCATTTCCCGGATCTCTTCATCCAGCCCCTCACCAAAATATTCTTCCGGGACTCCCACCGTAAGTTTCTCATCCTCCTTAAGGGCAGACAGATAATCGGGTACCGGTTCCTGACTCGAGGTTTGATCGTTTTCATCAAAGCCGGCAATCACCTGGAGCAGCATTGCGCTGTCTTCTACGGTTGATGTAACCGGGCCGATACAATCAAATGAGGAAGCAAAAGCAACAAGGCCATATCTGGAAACCCGCCCATAGGTAGGTTTTAGTCCAACTACACCACAGTAGGCCGCCGGTTGGCGTACGGAGCCTCCTGTATCAGACCCCAGGGCGGCATTACACATCTCCGCTGCCACAGCCGCGGCACTTCCCCCGCTGGAACCTCCGGTCACCCTGGAAGTATCGTGGGGGTTTTTCGCCGGACCGTAGATTGTATTTTCAGTAGATGAACCCATGGCGAATTCATCCATATTGACTCTGCCCAAAAAAAGAGCATCCGCCTCGCGAAGTTTTTTAATCACCGTGGCATCATATACACTTTCAAAATTCCGAAGGATATTGGATGCACAACAGGTCTTCTTCCCCTTTTCACTGATGATATCTTTCACACCCAAAACCAGCCCTGCAAGCGGGCCGGCAGTCCCTGCATCGATTTTCTTCTGAATAGCCCCGGCCTGTTCCCGGGCTCCCTGTTTGTCAGCCGAAATAAACGCATTGACTTCCGCATTTCGGAGGTCAATTTGCTTCAGGAAACTGTTGACTATGTCGGTAAGTGAACGATCGCCTCTGTCGAGCTGATTCCGCGTTTCGCGAAGGTCAATCATTTATCTATATTCTCGCTTTGTTTATTTTGTTCACTTTGACTGCCCGGTTCCTGACTGCTTTCTTCCTGTCTTTCCCGGTGGGGATCTTTCTCTTTGTAATCATAGGTTTTTGTGGAATCCATAATATCTTTCTGGCCCCGGTCGATTTCTTTTCGAATATCATCCGAAGCCTTGCGGAATTCCTTGATTCCCTGTCCCAGACCCCGAGCGAGCTCCGGTATACGTTTGGCACCGAATAATAGTAAAATAGCCAATACAATCAGCACCCATTCAAATCCGCCGATTCCCATATAATAATCCTGTATTTAATTTGTTATGTGGAAACAATTGAGCATGAATCAAGATAAAAAATATTTTCCAGACCTTAAGAGAACGTTTTTAAATAATCTAAAATAATTTTCTTCGATTCTAATTTGCTTTTTTGCCTCGCATCTGTTTAATAGCTACCAAAGAAAACTTAAAGTAAAGAATTAAATTCACACAAACACATGATTTGGACTGTAGAATTAGCTGCTGCATTAGACGACGCCCCATTTCCCGCCACAAGGGAAGAATTAATTGAATGGGCTGAAAGAAACGGGTTATCCCAACAACTCATTGACAATCTTTATGAATTGGAAGAAATCGAAGAGGGGGAAGATATTGTATATGAAGGCATTGAGGATATCTGGCCCGATTATATTCGGAAAGAGGATTTTTTCCATGGGGAAGAAGACGAAGGGTTCGATTACGATGACGTATAATTTTAGCGTATCTTTGTATTCTTAATACTATATACTATGAAAGTTTGTCCAACTGAAACGGTTGCATGTTTGCCATGCAACCGTTTTCATTATCCATTTGTCATACTGTGAACCATCGGATTCTTTTCCTTCTTTCGGTTCTGATTTTTTGTCCGTTTTCGGATTTCGATACTCTCTATGCTTTCCAAAATGGAAATGGGAACGAAAATGCAGAGGAGGCCGGAACGGATCATGAAAAAGTTGTCAGGAAAATCAGATTTACCGGTAACAACCATGTCCGGGATCGAACATTAAATGGGTTGATCCGAACGCAAACCAACCGTGAACTGCTGGGCATCCCGCGCTTTACTCCCTGGTACTACATCTGGCAACTGACCGGCAGATTCGGGGAATCCCCTTCCCTTCTTGACAGGGAGGTCGTTGCAAACGATATGGAAAGAATCCGCCTCTACTACGAAAACATCGGATTCTTTGAGACTTCCGTTGATACCGCCATCATCGAGTACCGGCCGGACCGGATTGAGGTTTCATTTATCATTGACGAAGGAACTCCTTCAAGAATTCATACAATTTCCTACAGCGGGGTACCGGAATTTGACGATACCGAAACCCGGAATGAATTTTTCAGCAATAACCTCTTTAGCCAGAATGCAGTCAACGATTCAACGTTCGGGGTCCATGTCCGCTACAATGCCCAGCAACTCAGACAAGAACAGTTGCGGGTTATCAATTTCCTGAAGGACAACGGTTATGCAGCGGTACAGCGTGATTCCGTACGTGCCCTTATCAAGCGAGACGAAAACAACCCGTATATCCTGGATGTCCTTTTTTCCATTGATTCGGGAAACAAATATACCTTCGGAAATCTGTATATGAGTCTTGCCGGACCGGCGGGAGGAGAGAGTGATTCCAGCCGGACCCTTGAAATTACAGACGGGGAATCGGTCACAGCCGGCAAAACCATCTATCTGGAACTGGAGGAATCGGCACAAAGCAAACCGTATCTACTTACCGAGCAAATCCTGTTTCGCCCCGGCGATACGTTCAATAATTCACTTTATTTGCGAAGTGTTAACGAATTTCAGAATCTTGGTATGCTGAGAATCCAGCGATTCGGGTTCAGTGAAGACGGGTCGCTGCCGGATTATTCCTATCAGGAGATCCCGGTATACTTTGACTTTCAAACGATTCCGAAACATTCCATACGGGGGGAATTTTTCGGCATGAGACGATATGGCTTTGGCACCGGTTTCGGGGTTAACTATACCAATAACAACCTGATGGGACGGGCTGAAAACATGACCATCGGGTTCAATACCAACCTGGAATATGTGACTTCCTCTACCCTTCGTGACATCTCACCGGGAGGAACGGACAGAAATTTTTCGACAGATGGGCAGGTATTCCAAAGCTATGAGGCCAGAGCTGATTTTTCAGTTCCACGGTTGAATTTCCCATTCTCCGTATTGGACAAACAACCTTACTTCACAAGCGCCCGTACAACCTACTCATTAACATACAGCCAGTCTAACCAGTTGTATTTCGATATCAATTCCGATATCCGGTTTAACCTGCGATATGAGGTCACTCATTCCGACCGGTTCAGCAGTTTTCTCGATTTATTTGAGGTGGATATCATCGACACGGATCCTTCTGCTGAATTCCGGCAAAACCTGATTGACGAATTCGGAGAAGATTCATTTGAATTCCAACGCATTGAGGAGGATTTCCGCCCACAGTTTTCATCAATTATCCGCTACACATTTCGAAGTCAGAATACAGATTTGATCAAAAGGAATTTCGGATATTTTAGTGAATATACTTTTTCCGTCGGAGGGAACGTCCCTTATCTTATGGACCGCCTTCTGTTTAGTCCGGGTGATGTAAACCGTACTCTCCCTTCTCCCCTTGGGCTTTCTGAAAATGCGCTGGGGTATAGCCAGTTTTTCAAACTTTCACTCGATTACCGGAATTATATTCCTGTCGGCCCGGAAGCTGTTTTTGCATACAGGGGATTTCTCGGATATGCACACCCTTATCATATGAGTGAAACGATTCCGTTAAGCAGGCGCTTTTTTGCGGGAGGTAGTAACGATATCAGAGGCTGGGCACCCTTCAGGCTGGGGCCGGGTGAAATTCAACCCGATGAAGTAAGCATCAATGGGGGGGAAATCAAGCTTGCCGCTTTTACAGAATTACGGCAAATTATGTTCAGGGAATTTTTATCGGCCGACTGGTTTCTTGCATGGTTCAGCGACGCCGGAAATGTTTGGTACGGCCCGCGCAACAATTTCCGTGACCAGGACAACGTCGACATACTGGAGGATGGAAAATTTTTCATTGACCGGTTTTATAAACAAATTGCAGTCGGTTCCGGTTTAGGGATCCGCCTGGACTGGGATTATATTGTAGCTCGTTTTGACTTTGCTTTTCGCATCCATGACCTTCAGCGCGGATGGCTGAACAACGGCCGAATGTATTTCAGTTTCGGCATCGGACATTCATTTTAATAGAAAAAACGGGCAGGCTGCAAAAATGAACAGAATCGAACACCAGGGAGTCCTCCCGCCGGATGACGAACTGCAGGACAAGGGCAACTGTTTTACCCATATTCTCAACAAACCATTATGTTTAAATTCAATAATAAACTACTGAAGAACATCAAGGAACAGGGAAATATTATTCTGAAATCTCAATTCCTTACCCAATTTACTCCCCTGGAACGCTATGAGTTCCTACAGTTATGCCACCGGCGTAAATACAAGGAAAACGAATACATCTACTACCAGAATGACCCGGGTACGGGAATGTATTTCATTGAATCGGGCCGGGTTCAGCTAATCGTTGTTAATAATCTTGACGATAGTGATACGGGAAATATCACCTTTGAACTGGAAGCCCCGGAAAGCTTTGGGGCCATGTCGATCGGATATGAATTACGGCGCATGTCGTCCGCAAAGTGCCTGACCGATTGCACGCTCCTCGGATTTTTCAAACCGGACTTCGAAACTTTAAAAAAACGCCACCCGGAAATCGCTCTGAAATTCATTGAAGCCATTTCTATGCTTGCCATGAGACAGCTTGAACGGACCACTCGAAAACTGGAGGAAGCCACGGATACCAAAACCGCATTCTCTATTCAATTTAACACCTATTACGAAGACAAGGGATGACAGAATAAAGATGGCTTTAAAAAAAGGATCTGAAGTAGAGCTGGAAATAGAATCGGCCGCCTATAAAGGCAAGGGAGTGGCAAAACATGACGGGCTTGCTGTTTTTGTTCCAGGAACAGCTCCGGGCGACAAAATCCTGGCGCGGATCATTAAACGGAAAAAGAGCTATTGTGAAGCAAAAATGCTCAATCTGCTTGAGCCTTCTTCCCGCCGGATTGAACCCAGATGCTCTCACGCCGACACCTGCGGTGGATGTACGTGGCAGCATCTCCGATATTCCGTCCAGCTTGAATTTAAAACCCGACAGGTTCAGGATCATGTGGAAAGAATCGGTGGATTGGATCCGTCAATCGTCCGGCCAATTATAGGTTGTGACCGGGAATTTTATTATCGCAATAAAATGGAGTACAGCTTTGGAACCCGAAGGTGGCTCTCGGATGAAGAAATCCAAAGGGATGAATATGTGGATGATTCCGGATTTTCTGCCGGTCTTCATGCTCCAGGCCGTTTCGATAAAATCCTGGATCTGAATGAATGCCATTTGCAACATCCAGTCTCTTTTCGAATCCTGGATGAAGTAAGGCGATATTGCCTGAAGAACAAGATTCCGGCGTTTGACTCGATCCATAATACCGGATTTATGAGAAACCTTGTGATCCGGACTTCCCACTCGACGGACGATTGCATGGTGAACCTCGTAACCTATTCCGATGAACCCGAAACCATCCAAAAGCTTACGGATCATCTGACCGTAATATTTCCCGGGATTACCACCTTCGTCAATAATATCAATGACCGCTCCAATCCCACTGCCGTCGGGCGATATGAGAAAATAATATATGGCCCCGGGTATATCACCGACTCCATCGGCTCCCATACATTTAAAATTCATGCCAATGCATTTTTCCAGACCAATACCCCGCAGGCTGAAAAACTTTACGGAGTTGCACGTGAATTCGCCAGTCCCGGAAGGGATGATCTTCTCTTTGACCTGTACTGTGGAGTGGGGACCCTGAGTTTGTTTATGAGTGATGCAGTTAAAAAAGTGATCGGAATTGAACTATCGGAAATCGCCCTGAAAAACGCCCGGTTTAACGCAAAAGAAAACAAGGTAGTGAATGCCGAATTCGTTTTGGGGGATATGAAAGAGACCTTCCATGATAATCTGCTCAATCAAACAGGCCGGCCCGATTGCATTCTAACGGACCCACCCAGAGCCGGGATGCATCCGGATGTGGTCAAACGGTTGTGCGATCTCCAGGTGCCACGTCTTGTGTATGTCAGTTGCAATCCGTCGACCATGGCACGCGACCTGAAGGACTTGCAAGACGCTTATCGGGTTGAATGTATCCAGCCGGTCGATATGTTTCCCCAGACTTACCACATAGAAGCCGTGGCACGCCTGGTGAACAGAACTCAGTAGTGGAGACAAAGGCGGGATGATTCCATAAATTCGACTGGCAGAACTAACAGGTACACCGATAGATATCGGAACGGCGTCTGACTCAGTCCTTCTCTCCAACTTTCCCGAGGTTTACCACATCCATATTTTGAATCTTTTTTTGATCCAGCTCAAAACGGACAACTGTTCGATACACCTGGAAGCCCTGCTTCCCCGCTGCACCCGGATTCATATATAACATTTTATTCAGAGTAGGATCCCGCGCAATTTTTAAAATATGAGAATGTCCGCACACAAATATATCCGGGGTATTCTTTTGAATTTCTTCTCGAATAGGGATACAGTAGCGTCCGGGGACTCCCCCGATATGAGTAATCCAGATATTGAACCCCTCTCTTTTAAACCGGTTGTGTTGAGGGAATTCATGCCGAATTTCCTGTCCATCTACATTTCCATAGACTCCTACAACCGGTGCAATCTTTTGCAATTCCCCGGCAATTTGCATCGTACCGAAATCCCCTGCATGCCATATTTCATCACATTCGGCAAATAACTCGTGTACCTGCGGATCTAAATAGCTATGTGTATCTGATATTAATCCAATTTTCATCATATTATTGAAACATCGTAAATATATCGGATTTTAAAAATTATCTTGCTTGTATTAATTTATTTTATCTTTTTTGGCAAAGTCTGACGGCCCATGCAGCCGAATTACGACAGACCCGGTAATTTTTAAACAAACTATGATCGTGCAATCAATAACGTGGTAATTGTTCTTGAGATATTCACTTTTCATACCAGGTACCCTTTTCAAACCGT
Source organism: Balneolaceae bacterium (assembly GCA_040877875.1). Taxonomy (GTDB): domain Bacteria; phylum Bacteroidota; class Rhodothermia; order Balneolales; family Balneolaceae; genus JBBDNC01. The sequence goes on from JBBDNC010000156.1 coordinate 60,476, forward strand.
TACCCTATGCTTCAAACCTCGTCACATGCATCTTTTTGATATGAATAAAACACTTAAAACTTGAATCGAAAGATTAGTGTTATCATTGTTACCTGGAATGCACTGGATCACCTGCAGACCTTTCTGCCGTCCGTAACAAAAACTGACTATGATCCATTTGAAATACTGGTTGCGGATAACGCCTCAACGGATTCATCGACCGACTGGATACGGCAACATTACCCTGCATGCAATGTAGTTACATTCATCAAAAATTACGGGTATTGCGGGGGGAATAACCGGGCTGTAGATCATACAAAAGGGGAAGTCCTGGTTTTTCTAAACAACGACGTCCGTGTAGAACCCGGCTGGTTAAAATCAATCAACCGGTGCTTTGACGACCCGGAAACCGCCATTGTTCAACCTAAAATCCGATCCGAAAACAAACCGGAATATTTCGAATATGCCGGAGCCGCCGGAGGGTTTGTCGACAAACTGGGTTATCCTTTCTGCCGGGGACGTATTTTTGATGAAATTGAACAGGACGAGGGACAATATGACCAAAACACATCGCTTTTTTGGGCTTCCGGGGCGGCCCTGGCAATCCGAAGGGACGTATTTGATGAACTCGGCCGTTTTGATGAAAATTTTCAATTTCACATGGAAGAAATTGATCTCTGTTGGAGATGCTTAAACCGGGGCTACAAAGTTAAATTCTGTCCAGAAAGCAGGGTCTACCATCTCGGCGGCGGGTCCCTGCCGATGAAATCACCGCGGAAAACCTTCTATAATTTCCGCAACAGTCTTCAAATGATTTGGAAAAATGCGACGCCTTCCTGGCTGAAAAAAAGATTTTTCCTTCGTCTTTTTCTGGACGGTGTTGCCGGTACCCAGGCTCTATTCAAAGGGAACCTAAAACAAACCTATGCGATTATCAAAGCCCACGTTCATTTTTACCTGCATTGGTACCGGGTTCACCAAAAGAGAAAGTTGCTCCAGCAACAACGGACTGTTGAGAGGGAACCCGTGGAAATGCTGCCGGTTTATATTGCCTATGAATATTTTATCAAGGGGAAGAAAACCTACACGGAACTGTTTGGGGAAAAACCGGGCCACAAAACAAATAAATGAAAATCCGCCGAATCCCTCACACTACTTACTGTTAACTGATATTTGATACACTGATTTCTATTCATCGATCAAGAAATTGCATCCTCTCAGATTCTCCTGATTCCAGCGCCCTAAAACCTTAAAACGACCCTTTCCGTCGGTAACCCCCCGGTCTTCAGTCAAAAAAAACGAGCAGGAATAAAGATTGGCAAGATCTGACAAACCGATTTTGCCTTCTTCACCGGGTTTGCAAATCCGTTCCGGATTCATAGGGTCCCGAACGGTCGCCTTCAGCCAGGGAACACTTTCGAACCAGAGGCCTCCTCCCGTTGTATAAGCCTGGCTGAGAAGTTCACACATCCCATACTCCGAATGAATCCTTTCGGCCGGCAGCCCAAACCCTTCAGCCAACACAACCTGAAGCTCTTCTTTCTCCATTTCCCTTCTGTACGTTTTCATCCCTCCCGTTTCAATCACAATAGACTTTTCAGGCAACGGCACTTGGCCTCTCTCAAGCAGGTCCAGCAGGCCGAATGCTGCTCCGAAAAGGATAAACGGCCTGTTAACAGATTCCACTGTCTCCAGACCGGTACGGTCAAGCGGTTCTTCCAGGTCCAAAAATTTGCTGAGTCCGGTCTCATCCCGGCTGATCAAATCATTCAGCATCCAGATAAGTGAAGAATCCGGGTTTTCCTGGTAGCCTGGTGTATAGGCCCAAATAATTGAGTCAGCCGAATAAAAACGGTCGAATCCTCTTCGAAGGGATTGACGGTACATACCTGGGTCAACAATATAATGACGGCTCTGTTCCGTACCGGTCGATCCGCTGCTTCGAAAAACGAGTTGGGCCGGCAATTCGTCGGTGAAGAGCTTGGACTCCTTAAAAGCTCTGACCGGAATAAGAGGGATCCGGTCCGGTTCCGGAACCCGGTTTTCGTCATAACCGAACACGCTGCAAAAACGGGCATACACCGGATTATGCCTCACCTGATACCGAAAAACCTGCATGGCTTTCTCCTCAAATGATAGAGTTTCGTCGAAAATATCGATAGAAAACATTTTTTCAATCATCAGTGTGTCATCCGCCGTCTGGCGTTAGTGTAACAGAGATCCATGGGTGGGTTTACTGATTATCGAAGCGATTCAGCGGTACGGTTTGTAACGTATGTACAACCTGTCACTCAGCATCCGTAATCCGTAACACATACAGTGGACCCGGTTGACTGGCAGAGAAGTCGATATCCGGATCTATTGCGAACACAAAATGTGTGATCTGCCTTACTCTTCGTTCAGCCTGTGCAAGCCTTTTACACCAATATCCGAGCGGTAATAGGATTTATCAAAAGAAATGTGCTTGATATTTTTATACGCATGGTCGATGGCTTGCCGGAGCGCAGGCCCCGATCCCACAACACTCAGTACCCGCCCACCCGAAGTTACAACTTCTCCATTTTTTTCTTTCGTCCCTGCATGAAATACGAATGCCCGGTCATCGGTTTCGCCGAGGCCGTGAATTTCTTTCCCCTTCTCATAGGATTCAGGGTATCCCCCGCTTGCCATCACAACACAGCAGCGATACTGATCATCCAGTTGGATCTCAATTTTATCCAGTTCCTGATCCTGGGCAGCCAAAATCAGTTGAAGCAGGTCATTTTCAAGAGAGGGAAGGATCGCCTGGCATTCCGGATCTCCGAACCTGCAATTATATTCGACAACCCTGGGTCCCTGGTCGGTAATCATCAGGCCGAGATACAGAATTCCTTTATAGGGGGTATCATTTAACTGCATGCCGGTTATGGTCGGGAGTACGATATCCCTTTCCACACGTTCCAAAAGACGGGGGGTCATCAGCGGAGCGGGACTATAGGCTCCCATCCCCCCGGTATTCAACCCTGTATCTCCTTCACCGATACGTTTGTGATCCTGGGCATTGTGGAGGACCTTTGCCGTATAGCCGTCTGAAATTACAAAAACGGAAACCTCCTCTCCCTGCATAAATTCTTCCACAATCAATTTATCAGCCGCATCCTGCAGGGCATCATCATTTTTAAACTGATTTAACCGGGTTTCCACTTCCTCTTCATTCTGGCAGATAAACACCCCCTTTCCCCCTGCCAGGCCGTCGGCCTTCAATACAACCGGATAGCGGTTTTGTGTTTTTATATAGGCAAAAGCCTCGCCAAACTGCCCGGAATCAAAACTATTGTATTCGGCGGTTGGGATATTGTACTCTTTCATAAAACCTTTGGCAAAATCCTTGCTGCCTTCAAGCATTGCAGCCGCTTTTCGGGGTCCGAATACAGAAATCCCGCGTTCCTCAAGAAAATCCGCCATTCCATTTACAAGCGGTTTTTCCGGGCCCACAACTACCAGATCAATTTTATTTTTATCGATTAATGCAAATACGGCTTCAAAATCATCCGTATCCAAAGCAACATTGTCTCCACACTGAGCCGTACCCGGGTTGCCCGGTGCGATATAAAGTCGGTTCAAAAGATCCGACTCAGACAGTTTCCATGCCAGGGCGTGTTCGCGTCCCCCGCTGCCAATTAAGAGTACATTCACATGTCCCATTTCAATGCTTTGAAGTGATCTTTTCAGCAATATCGATAATCGCGCAGAAACTCTCAGCATCCAGGCTCGCGCCCCCGATCAATCCGCCGTCCACATCCGGCTGTTGCAAAAGCTCTTCAGCATTCCCCGGTTTCATGCTTCCGCCGTATAAAATCCGGGTGTCGGCAAGACGCTGGGTACTCCAGTGTTCAGTCAAAAAATTTCTGATAAACTGATGCATCTCCTGAGCCTGGTCCGGTGTGGCGGTTTCACCGGTTCCAATCGCCCAAACCGGTTCATAGGCAATCGTAAGCTGCCCGGCATCTTCTTCTGTAAGGTGACTAATGACTTTCTGAAGCTGGTCCATCACGACCTGCTGATGATTCCCCGATTTTCGCTCTTCCAGTTTTTCACCCACACAAAAAATTACATTTAAACCGTCATCAATTGATTTTTTGACTTTTTTGGCAATCACTGCATCCGTGTCGCCAAAATACTCCCGTCGTTCCGAGTGACCCACAATAACATAATCACACCCGACTTCCTTGAGCATGGAGGTACTCACTTCACCGGTATAGGCTCCGTTGTCTTCGAAATGGACATTTTGAGCCCCGATCTGGATAGCGGACTGATCCGCCTGTTTGCCGGCAGAAGGTATGGAAACAAAAGGAGGGCAAATCAGAATATCCAGGGCAGGTTTACGGGATCCGAGTTTCGATTTCATATCCCGTATCAGCTTTTCAGCTTCTGCGGGTCCCGCATTCATTTTCCAGTTACCGGCTATTAAAAAAGTTCTCATAAGGGGTCCTCTGTGTTTGAATTTAGAATTTGTCTTAATCCGCTGATGATGTCGTTAAATTCAGTTCCTTCATATTTCCGGATAACGTTTCCTTCACTGTCCACCAGGATACGGGTGGGAATGACATTGATATTAAACTGATCGCGAAGTTCCTCTTCATCAAATGAGCCGGGCCGGGCTACATGCCAAAGCCGGGGTCGTTCACTAAAGAACGCGTTGACCATCACTTCGGACGACCTGATAGGGATCGTTACAAACTCAATACCATAATTCTTGTAAATATGGTAAATTGCGATCCCCCGGTCATATTGCTGTTGATACAGCCTGTTATCCAGTTGGGTTAATTCAAGTAAATAGGCCGATCCCAGCATCGAATGTTTGGTAATCCGTTCGTCCTCTATGGTCCGGACCTGAAAGTCCGGCACCTCAGCTCCGGGAGCAAGAGAGGTCAGATCGTATTCAAAACGATCGATCCAGCTCCGGCTTTCCGGAATCTCGGTATATTCTTGTTTGAATTGACGGAGGAGCCTTCTTGCATCTTCAACCCTCGCGCTGTCATACAATAATTCAATCCGGTTTCTTTGCAGGTCCATACTGAATTCACTGCTTGAGTGATACGTGTCCAGGGTATCCAGAAAGGCCAAAGCACTCTCAAGACTGACATTACGGGCATAGTATCGGAGACCGATCCGGGAAGCAAACGGGACAAACCTGCTGTCAGAGCGAACTAGTTCCCGCAAACGTTCCATCATGAGTTCATGATCCCATCCTTCCAAAAGAGCAACGGATGAAATCGCAGCTCGTTCACCCGCAAACGGGTCATCATATTCTCTGTGGAAGTCCCAGAAGAGATTACTCCATTTCATGATTTCAATCTCAAGTGAATCCCCCGTTACAAGTCCGGCATTGACAAACTGGAAAACTCGGTTGATCCCATTCTCGAGACGTTCGTATTTTTGATATAAATCATTTTCCCGGGAGATCAGCTCGGCGGTTTCCTGAAAATCCGGAAGTTCGGCGTTAACACGTATCGTGTCACCGTCCGCAAGTACCAGATCCTGGTATGCAAGCCGTTCATCGTGCCTGGAAATAAACAAAGAATACATATTACGATTTTCGAATTGAGCCGTTCCCTCAAAAAATCCCTGACGGTCCGTTTCCGCATAAAAAACCGTATCCGTTAATTCCCCCAGTGTATCGGGGGACCCGATAAAAAGCTGAATCCCGGAATAATTGGCTGTTGTGTCCAGTTCGGCATCTACGGTGATCTGGCCGTGTATAAATGCCCTGTCTTTTTGACCGGTGTCAGGAGAACTGCAACCCGTAATCAAAAAACTGTAGAACAGTATGGATAAGAAAAGAATGAAGTAGACTGCCCTAATCATGTTAATAGGATATAGAGTATTCAAGAGTGAGTGCTTCGTATGGGTAGCTTACATCTCGTTCAAAACAATGTTTTAATCCTGTTCCAATTTTACTGAAATCAACTCTCGTACCTGTTTCGGGTTAGCTTTTCCTTTTGACTGCTGCATAACCTGTCCGATAAAAAACCCGATTAAATTCTTTTTTCCATTCTTGAAGCGTTCTACCTCATCCGGATTATCTGCAATAACCTTTTCAATAATCGGTTCGATGAAATCCGTATCGGAGACCTGTACAAGATTCATCTCTTCAGCCAACTTCTTAGCCTGTTTCTCACTGACAACCATCTCATTAAAGATTTTCTGCATGGCAGAAGAGTTGATTTTATCATCTTCCTTCAGTTGGATCAACTCGGCCAATCGAGCGGTCTCAATCGGGAAATCCCGAATACCGATACTCTTTTCATTCAGAACTCTGAGTACTTCTGTCATCACGAGATTCGCAACAGCTTTGGGTCGGTCCAGGTATTCAAGTATAGATTCGTAATAGTCCGCCAGATATCGATTTTCGGTCAGAGTCCTTGCATCTTCTTCGCTTAGATCATATTCACTCATAAAACGTTCCAATCGCACATCCGGAAGCTCCGGCAGTTCTTCACGCACTTCTTCCAGCAATTCTTCGGTGACCACCACAGGCGGAATATCCGGTTCCGGAAAGTACCGATAGTCATGAGCTTCCTCTTTGGTTCTCATCTCCCGGGTTTGCAATTTGTTGGCATCCCACAGCAAAGTTTGCTGAATAACCTCTTCACCCGACTCTGCCATATCAATTTGCCGAAGGATTTCGAAATCGATCGCTCTTTCAACATTCCGGAACGAATTCATGTTTTTCAATTCGGTACGGGTACCGAACTCCTTCTGTCCCCGTGGTCGAATCGAAACATTGGCGTCGCACCGCAAGCTCCCCTCTTCCATATTCCCGTCACAAATCTCAAGATACTGAACAATCTGTTTGATTTTAGTCAGATATTCATAGGCTTCCCTGGCAGTCCGAAGATCCGGCTCCGAAACAATCTCAATAAGAGGGACTCCTGCACGGTTTAAATCTACAAGAGTATGATACGGATCCTGATCGTGAATGGACTTCCCGGCATCCTCTTCCATATGAATCCGGGTAATGCCGATCGTCTTTTCATAGTCATCCAGCTCTATGTGGATACTGCCGTTGCTACAAATTGGAGTCTCAAATTGTGATATCTGGTATCCTTTAGGTAAATCCGGATAAAAATAATTCTTGCGGGCAAAAATAGATTTCCGGGCGATTTCACACCCGGTTGCCAGCCCCATCCGCAGGATATACCGGACCAGGTTTTCGTTCAATACAGGTAATGTGCCTGGATGTCCCAGACACAACGGCGTAACCTGGGTATTCGGTGCACCCCCGAATTCGGTTGAGACCGGTGCAAACGCCTTGCTCTCTGTCAGAAGCTGAGCATGCACCTCAAGACCGATTACGGCCTCGAACTTCTCATGTGCGATTGTTGACATGAACGATTCTTTGAATTTGCATTTGGAAAAGACAGAAGATAAAGAAGTTCAATAGGAATGTGAATTCTAAAAGTCATGAATCTATAAAACGACCTGTATACAAATCATCCTTTTTGGACAGTATAAACAAAACGTACAGCGTTCAATATTCAAGGAAGATCTTAAAAACCTTGAATTCCAACTTAAAAAATTGATTTTAGCATTTTAAATGGACG
>JBBDNC010000157.1:0-1391 GCA_040877875.1 Balneolaceae bacterium
GATTCTTCATATGCATTTTGGATTTGAATGCAAACCCCGGCTTTGAGGAGGCCGGAGATTGCTAATTATTTATTTATTGAGTGAATGTCGATTAAAAAATGCTGGCAGGAGCGTTTTCGAAAATCATGATGGTTCTCCGTTCCGTGGTCGTGTACGGTGTGGTACATCCCATAATGAAAACCGGGAATCGGTTTTTCTGACGTCTCCATTATTAAACGATCGATTCAGTTTAGCTCAACCTGGAAGATGAAATCCATCGGGGCGATACCGACCTGGAACGAATCGATGGCTGCTCCTTCCAGATCATAAATGATCGCCTGGCCCGACTGTTCATATCCAAGGCTGTGTGCCAGATACAGGCGGTTTTCAACTTCAGAATATCCGATGCCGTTAAAACTGCGGCGGATAAAGGTCTCCTCCAGTAACTCGTAGCTGTTCATGTCAATCCGTTGGACGGCCTCTGTGTTGACGACCCAGGCCTGGCCGGCCTCTTGGCTGACGGTAATTGCTTTGGGGAAGCCGCCGGTTTCAACGGTGGCGAGATGTTCAGCCGTGCTTCCGTCCAGTACATCAATGCGTCCGGGCACATTATTTTCAGGTTCTCCCCAGGGCCGGTTTCCGACGGATACCACCCAGATATTTTGATTGCTGTCCATACGCAATCTTTCAGGACCGGGGCCAACTGTAACGGTCGTAAGGACTTCATCGGTTTCCGTATTGATCACCGTAACGGTGTTATCATTCCCAAACCCGCTGTTGGCAACGAATAACCGGTTGCCGGCTACCACCAGATCCCGCGGGTTGCTGCCGACCTCTATCCTGGTATCGGTTACGGTGTAATTCTCCAGGTCGACGACGGCCACCGAGTTGTCAAAGAGATTACTGACATAGCCCTTGTTTTCATTGGCAAGGGCAAAACCGGCGGGGGTCAATCCACTCTCATCGAAATTAATAATCGCAAGACTCTCGAGCGAATGTGCATCGACCACTTCAATTTTGTCGATATTGTTGGCGACAATAAAAAGCCGGTCGCCGCTCAAAAGAACATTCTGGATGATGCCGGCTAACTCGCGGCCGTTGGCCTGCTGGAATTTAGTACGGACCGTCTGTCCGGTCGCCGGATCGTAACTGCTCAATGAACCACTGTCTCCCCCAAATGCGCCTTCATTGGCCACCAGCAGGCTGACCAATTCTTTTTCTTGCAGACTGGAAACGGGATTGTCACTGCAGGAGGCAAGTCCCAGAAACATGATCAAGATTCCGGTTGCCAACAGACAGGTGAATTTGTTATGTATTTGTATAGGATTCATTTTATCAGGTTAATGAGTTTGGATTTTGATTCGATTTTGCAATTACTGTAGTAGAATTCAGGTATCAGAGAAGCCCTCAGT
>JBBDNC010000157.1:1491-14541 GCA_040877875.1 Balneolaceae bacterium
CCGCACGTGCCAGTTCGTCCCCAAAAAGTCCTTTTGATAGGCTATTGTTGCGTCCAGGAGCTGATAATCGTCAAGACTGGAGGTATGATCTGAGGTGGTATAGCGGAGGTCCGTCCAGCGGTAGTTCAGATGCAGCAGGAGCGGATTCATCCGGATGCTGAGGCCGCTGCGAAACGATCCTTCCGGCACGTATCGCATTTGCAGACCCACGGCCTGATCCCCCGGAAATCGCTCGGCGGCCATTTCCGACTTGCGCCAGTCTGCCCCAAGTGTCCAATGAAACTCTGCCGGTTGGATCTGCCAGTTGAATTCGAATCTCGCTTCCACCCCATATGCGTCCACTTCCTCTACATTTGAGGGAGTCCAAACGCCTTCCCGGTCAGGAAACCAGTAAATTCCCTCCTCCAGCCAGATCCTGTACGCCGTGAGACTGAACGAATCGAAAAAAGGAATCCCGGGAGAATAAACGATTCCTGCTTCTGTCTTGAAACTTTGTTCCGGATTGAGGTCGGGGTTGCCGCTGGGTACCCAGTAGAGATCATTGAATGAGGGGGGATTAAAATCCCGGCTCACCATCCCCCGCAGATGAAGACGATGCTGGAGCACTTCCCAATTTACCCCCAGGGAAGGGCTCCATACCCAGCCGAAATCGGTATAAACATCCGCTCTTGCGGTCGGGGTGAGCCGAAGCCGTTCGTCAAAGATTCGAATTTGCGGATTTAGGCGCAGGCCGAGCAGCCATCGCTGCCGGTCACCGGCATAGTTAGTAGTCCGGACTCTTTCCACTCCGCCACTGATCCCCCCCTTCCAGATTAGTGGCCCGAGCGACGGCCGCTTGAAATCAAGATGGGTCATCCACCGCTCTCGTGTAAACCGGCTGTCGATATCTGCCGACGGGTCTTCATATCCGAAGTGGTCCCGTTCCAGGAACGTACGCGCATCGAACTCCCACGGGTTGGACGGCAGTTCCATTCCGCCAATCCATCTGAATCCGCGATTGGATTGTTCGGCTTGCGGATTGCTTGTGAGAATACTGCCGGGTATCTCATCCTGGCTGTTATAGTACCAGAAGGATGAATAGAGCCGTGAGGCCGGGAGCTGATAACTGACGGTTCCCATCAGATGACCCGAGCGGTTGGCATTGTGGGTTCGGTTTTCCTGCCGGTCCCTTGCACGATTGTAATAGCTGAAATCATTTTCGGCTTGTTGATACATGCTCCGGATTCCCAACGTCCAGCGATCGTCTCCGTAGTTACCCTGAAACTGGGTGTTCCAGGTGTCAAACGCACCGGCCGACTGTATGAAAGCCAGTCGGTTTCTCTGATCCGGGCTGCTGGAGGTGAGGTAGACCGTGCCTCCCAGGCTACCCCCTCCGAAGGTACTGCTTGGAGTGCCGGGGCTGACTTCTACGGAGTTGAATAAGCCACCGGGGATCACGGACAGGTCGGCGAGGCCCAGGGAGAGGCTATTCAGAGGGAATCCCTCCCACAAAACCTGGGTTTGTCCGGGGGAAAGTCCGCGCTGGGATAGTGTTGCCAGTCCGCCGGGGCCATTGTCCCGGATAAACAGGCTGGAATAGCGTGATAGTACCGCCGATACCGGCATCGACTGATAGGTCGCCAGTCGGAGAGAATCTATGATTTGAACATCCACCGGCTGATAGCGGGAAGGTTCGTTGATCCGCGTGGATTGGATTAGAATCTCGTCCAGATATAAGGAGTCGGCAACCTGAGGTTCCGGAATCGTATCCTGACCGGTGGCCCCGGCGTTGGCTTCTTTGTGTTGCTGAAAGGTTCCGGGGCCTGCAGATAGACTTCTGCCATAGAGTTCAGTTAAGGAAGAAAACAAGAATATAAAAACGAAAGTGCAGACCCAGCACACCCGGCGTGGCAGGAAAAACATAACTCAATCTGTTTGCAAACCTTTAACCCGAAGGTTCAACAGTTCAGTGGCTGGCAGGTCTCCTGGCTTACCCCCCGTGACAAGCAACCTTCCCATTCCGGTAACGACCGGAACAGTGGCCAGGTAAGGCTTGTCACACATTCCGCCTTGGCTTAATCAAAGCAGACGGATGAGGCTTACAGTTGCGGGTACAGCTCCCGTTTTTCACGGGATTCCCTTTTCATCTTCCATGCGTTTCGATTCGGAAGAACCAATCACCTTATTCGTGTGTATGTAAAAGGTAAAGAGGGCTCCGGTAAATTCAAAGACGCAATTCACTTTTTGAGTTTGTAATTATACAGGCAGAACTCTAAACTGAATTGTCCTGACAATCCGGATGCGGTATCTAACCATTCGTTTATCATTTATTCGGAAATATTCGCCAGCAACAACATGAGTTTATGAAAAAAAATATACGTATGGTTTCCCTGCTTCCCAGCGGAACCGAAATCGTCTGTGCCCTGGGACTGGGGGAAAATCTGGTGGGACGATCGCATGAATGTGATTATCCGGACTATGTCCAAAAACTTCCGGTTTGCAGTCGCCCCAAATACCAGCGGGAAGGCTCCAGTGCTGAGATCAACCGGTCCGTCGAGTCGATCTTGCGGGAGGCCTTGTCCATCTACAACGTAGATGTCGAATTAATCAGATCGCTACAACCCACTCATATTCTGACCCAATCCCAGTGCGAGGTTTGTGCGATCAGTACCGATGAATTGCAGAGGGCACTGAAAGAAGTGATCCGGGAAGAGGGGATCACCGTGATCGATTCCAATCCGGAAAGCCTGGATCATATCTTGCGCAATATCAGGGAAGTTGCCAATGCCGCCGAGGTGCCCGAAGCCGGTGAATCCCTTGTACATGAGATGAAAACGAACTTTGAGCGAATCCGCAACCGAACAAAAACCATTACACACAAACCCGAAATAGCCCACATAGAATGGATAGAACCGGTTATGACCGGGGGACACTGGATGATGTCACTCATCGAATGGGCCGGAGGGAGAAACTGTTTTCCGGATGAGCGGGAAAGATGGATCTCGTTCGAGGATATCGTCCGACAGAATCCTGAAAAGATTGTCATAGCTCCCTGCGGATTTTCCATTGAGCAGTCCTTGCAGGATATACATTTCTTTGAACAGAAAGAAGAGTGGCAAAAACTCCAGGCTGTAAAAAACAGGGAAGTATATATCTGTGACGGCAGTTCCTATTTTAACCGTCCCGGCCCGAGGCTGGTTGACTCTCTTGAAATTCTGACGGAAATCTATCATCCCGGCATTTTCCCGCACACCCATGATGAGTCGGACTGGATCCGTCTATAGGGATCTTAGTATTCAAAACAATCCGTCAGGAGCTTTTGCAAAACCGGAAAGTTTATTCCAATGCGAGTCTGGAATAGATTTTACCCTCCTCATAGGTACCCTATGATTGGAGTTGAAAACTGTGAGAAGGAAGAGTCAATGCCAAAGAACGCTCATTTTTTGAACGCGAAGCGTTCCGAGCGACAGCGATTCCCACGCAGTGATTTTGCAAAAGGAGTTTCAGGGGTCTGTCGAATTACAGTTGTTGAATTCCAGCTCCATTAATTCTCTCATTTAATGATACTGATCAGAATTGATTTTCGCAGAATGCTTCCCCTGACGGGATCGGCTGTCAGGCGAAGAACGTAAGTTCCTGAAGAGTTTCCGGAAGATTCCCATAAAAAAGAGTGGAAACCCTTTTCAAGGCCATCCTGATTCATGGCGAAAATCTTCCGTCCCAGCATGTCAAATATTTCAACCGTGACATCGGCACGGCCGGGCAGATTGAATTTCACTGTTGTTGACTTCTGAAGGGGATTCGGGTAGGCATAATATAGTTCAAAGTCACCCGATGGATCTGTATCCTGCCAGCTAACCCATTCTGTATAATTGGAAGGACCGGAAGCATCGGAATCACGGTTGGCCGCTCTGACAAACCATCGTTGTTCATAATCCCGGAACTGTTCATCCGTCAAGCCAGGATCTGTAAACGTATTTGTGGCCGTCGTCGCGATTTGACGGGTCGACTCAATTGTTAATGTTTCCGGATTTCTGATCTGCTTCCATACCTGGTAATTTTCAATATTCGGATCGACACTCTCCTCCCATGTCAGGTGTGCCACCGGCCCGGTAGCATGTTTTTCAATATTCAGGGTTAACCCTGAGGGAGCCGGAAGCTCCACAAGCAACTGCAGATGAACGGCAAAATCCTGATCTTCTTTCCATAAAGAGCCCTCCCGAACCAGACGGGCAAACCCGATTGATTCATTTTGTTTGAACTCAAGCTTCACCCCTGTCAATGGCCCGGATTCCAGTGAGAGTTCACGCGGTGTATCAGAATGTTCTGCAGCAAATACAAAAATATCGATGGTTTCGGAATCAAGGGTGCGTGTAAAATATCGCAGGCCCTGATCATCCGTGACAAAATCCGGTTCCGAGGACGGAGAGGCATTCAGAATATGTAGAATACTGGCCGTTGCAAACCGGTCCGTATTTCCTTCACTATGATAAGACTTCCTGATAACCGGATAGGGTTGTTTTTCACCCTCAGGCCCGGTCCGGTTTTCATATTCGAGTATGCTCACGCTGTCGTTTTGTTCGGAATACGAACCGACCAGCGGGACGGTATACAGGAATAATCTATCGGCCTGACTTGTATATGGGAGGTTGGAAAAATCCCAGTAGAACCATCCGTTTTGAGTATCCCCCTCGTCACTGTTTCCATAATATCTCATGACAAAATCACGCCTGCCGGCCTCGGCCTTTATCTCATTGATGTCAATCAGATAGGGCCGGTCTCCTTTTATCATCAACAGGTTTCGGTCATAAATTGCCGACGCAGGTTCAGGGCTCTCGAATTCAAGTTGAACCTGTCCGGTGAGCAGATCCGCCTCGGGTGCAATCTCATCGAAAGCAAGTTCGGCTTCATGATGGATACTAACCATCCGCTTTTGGGTTACGGATGCATACGGGCTTTCAAGACCCCCTTCATTCTGATAGGTTACGATATCCAGCGTTTTCCTGGTTTCAGCCGCATCATATTGCATCGTATTGGTATAGACATACCCGTTTCTAAAACTGTTGGAGATACTTCCCCTGTCGTATCCCGGATCAACAAGAAATGAATACTCGTCCAGAGCGTAAAGAAATTGAAGCTGGTCAGGCTGCTCGTGTCCCTCGCCACGGGTAATAGCCGGGCCTTTTTCACCATTCAGGTAGAGGTAGTGTACGTTGTTTCGCACGTCCTTATGCCGCAATACAAATTGTTGTTCCTCCGGATCTGTTACAAGCCGGGGGGCATTCCCCTGATTGGAATTGTCGGGGATTGCCGCTTCAACAAGGTAGTACTGGCCGTCCAATGATGGTTCACCGTTGAACCGAATGATAGAATCATACAGGTTTTGATAGGTACTGCCGACTTCTGCATCTCCATAAACTCCGGACCAGCGAAGGAGATTCGACGACTGGATCACCCGTTTATTTCCATCATCAATGGCGGGTACAGAACCGTCGGGAGTCGAAAGATCGGCCAGCCATCGAACCGGATTCAGAAACCAGTCGTTGGAAAAGGGGTCGAATGAAGGGTCCGGCTCTTTGTGAATTCGAATGGCATGCCAGAAAATTATGGCGTCTTTTAAAACAAGATCGAAGTAATAGGGCCCTTCCGCCCAAAATCGGCTGCCATTTCCGGTTTGATACATCCAATAGTTCTCCCTCGGATCGTCAGACGGCACATTGCCGGCTCGGGTTAACGCCAGGGCTGTATACCCGTCCAGTTTGTCCCGTTCCGTGTGATCGTTTGCCTGTACACTCATGGAAGCATAACCCAGAGCCAGATAGCCTTTCAGGGGACGGTTTCCCGCCTCCAGTTCATCCTCGGTAGCAGAAATAAGATCTCCGATCAAATTGTATTCAGCCTTGAGTCCCTCGTTAAAAAGGAGATCGATATCCTCCTGAAACCGGTCCATCACCCGGCTTTTTTCACTTTCAGTGAAGAGAAGTTCCTGAATGTCGGCGGGGGGATTGAAATATTGATAGGCATTTTCAATGGCAAGGTAGAGATCCAGTGCTCTGGCCACATTATTGTAGGATCGTACCGATTTCATATAGTCATCGAAGGGATCTCCCTCCGATCGCTTGTTAACCAGTTTATCGTTATCGGCGAGGTTGACAAGAGCCGTTCTGAATTGATTCATAACCTCCGCGTGCTCTCGTATTTCCATTCCGTAATCCTGCCGGGATTGCTGAGAAGTAACTCCATTCTGTTCGAGGACGAACGAGGCAAGGGCTTCAAAGGCCAAATACTGTACGACATTGGTCACTTGAATCACCTGGCCGACTGGCGGGTTCGCGGAAATAGAACCGTTGGCTTTGCTTAATATTTTCAGAACCAGCTCTCTCTCTGAGCTGCCGGACGATTCAAAGGCAGTATTTAATAATTCCCGAAGACCCAGTCCTACAGATCCATCATTTGAAAAGCCGGCAACGGACAAGCCGGGCCGCATGGTAATGACCGATGGGTCCTCCATAAAACGGGAGTTTCGCTCATTCGGGGGGACATCTGTAACAACCTGTGAAACCCCGGGGGATGTAAACAGGAGAGCAAGGAGTAATCCCGTAATTAAACGGTTGAGCATGATGTGAATATAGTTCTATTTTATAACTTCGCCCGATAATTTCAGAATGAACTGCGAAAGATTGATCCGGTTAATAATACGTAAGAAATGGTAATGGGTTTGAAATATGGGTGCCAAAAATTCCTCAACTCTCAACTTCGTATCCTGGTAAAAGATGGGGGTTTGTAGTCGAAATTACAGTGTTGTACATTCATAATCATAATTATCAAACCTCAATCAGACCAACATAATATGAAGGTTCTCCTATTTTTAATGATTACGCTCATCTCTACCTCCGTACTTATGACCACTCAACCTGTTCCCCAAAATGAGGCTGTCCGGCATATCGTGGTATTTAAATACAAGACTGATGCGACCGACAGTCAGATCAAAAAGGTTACTGATTCTTTTCGTGAACTGAAAGATAAAATCCCAGGAATCACCCATTTCGAGCACGGGGTTAACAATAGCCCGGAAGGCAGAAATATGGGATTTACTCACATCTATCAAATGACATTTGAAGATGAAGAATCAAGAGATGACTATCTCCCGCACCCCGAACACAAAAAATTTGGAGAAATGCTCGGCAGGCTTGATATCCTGGAGGATGTATTCGTGGTCGATTACATACCGGAAGAATAGCAGTGGGGCCGAAACAGCAGAAGTCAACCGTGTTGGATCAGCTTCAAATCGCTACGTTGTCGGACACC
Organism: Balneolaceae bacterium; assembly: GCA_040877875.1. Classification (GTDB taxonomy): domain Bacteria; phylum Bacteroidota; class Rhodothermia; order Balneolales; family Balneolaceae; genus JBBDNC01. The sequence continues at coordinate 8,779 of JBBDNC010000157.1, forward strand.
CTAAATGGGTAAGTACCAATCGTAGCATTTCTAAACGTTTTTCATAAGGAATAATCGTTTTTTGGAAGGAGATATTTAGATCAAGCTTTTGACATTGTTATAGCTCAGCAGCTATTCTTTCAACCCAACGAAGCGCCTGCTCTTTAAGCTCTTCTTCGGTTTCTATTGATTGAATACGTTTTATCAGCTTATCTGCATCAATCATACTTTCAAGAAGTAATCTTCTTACGAATACACGATCCTTTTCCCGGAAAGCGATAAGTTTACTTGCGGCCAGGTCATGGGCCTCTATGCACCAGCCAATATAATTTTCGTCCATGTAATCCTGAACTTTATGGGTTCTCTCTTTCCACCCCGCAGGCAGAGCTGCTGTCACAAGTGAAACCCCGTGTACGTAGAATCCGTGAGTTTGGTGGAATAGTGAGTTCTCACCCAATGCGCCGTCAATCTTGTCAACGGCTTCCGGTCTGTTTTTTGGACTTAAATCGACTTCTATGGATTGTCTTAATTGCTCGTGAGCATCAGGATATTGGCCCAATATAGCCTGGGAGCCGAAAATATAGAGTTCATGATCCCCCGAAACATCACAGGCAGCCCGGATTGCATGTTCCAGTTGTTCTCTATTCATGTTCCTGAACCTGTTCGGATTTTATTTTTTCAAGCTTAGCCCGTTCACTATCATTTAAAACCGGCCAAAATGGTAACGATTGTCGCAAGCGGGTAGAGCGTTCAGAATCCGATTCCAAAAACTTTTTCAAGCGTTGAAATGACATGCTTTCAAGAATATGCTTCCATTCCTGAAGTTCTTTCTTTTCGCGGGAATTAATTTTTTGAATTCGATCTTCAAGGTAGTGAATGGTACGTTGTATAATCTCCGGATAGTTTTTAAGAAGCTCGGTCCAGGATTTGGAATCAATGAGGGATTGTTTGTCAAAATCCTGGTGAAATCTCTTGCCTTTTCTCTCATCTTTTGATCCTACCAAATAATGTAGAGGATCCAGCCCCGAAAGTAAGATGATCTTATTAGCATTAATAATAGGTCTGGGTTCTAAATCTGCCAAGGTTACGCCATTTATCTCGATAGTTACATCATAGTGTTTTTCAATATCAGATTCATAAAGGCGATCCCTGAATTCCTCTGTGATTTCATCAACGGTTTTAACGTCTCCTAATAGAGCAATCCGAATCGGATCACCATACTCATCAGATCCTTGTGCAACTTTTCCAAATATCCAGGCAGACTTTGGTTTTATATCGAGGTTTTTGATTTCTTCTTTTAAACTTTGGATCAAATCCTCAAAACGTTTTTTTTCTACCTTGAATAATTTTGTGATATAATTAGTAAGAGGATAATTCTGTCTTAATTCCAACTGTTGCTGTTTCCCACTTCCTACATAGGTAAGAATACCCGTCTCAACCAGTCTCCGAACGACATCATAAACTCCTTGCCTGGACAGACTCGTTCTATCTAAAAGTTCAGAGTGACTCATTGGATTATCAGCTTCGGATAGTTGCCGAAGAATCATGATATGACCTTTGGAACCTAAAATGTCATCCAGGGGAGTTTTAAGGGAGCTATTTCTATTATCAGATTTATCCATAATAATTAATTTGTCAAACTGATTTGATTATTATCATATCAACTTGATAAATATCAATATAACTTAACTATTAATCAACTAATTAAATTAAACATCAAGTATAATTGACAATTGATCTCTTTTATGAAACCATCAAAAATAAGATGTGACTTTTTTCACATCGGCCCTGATTGGTGGAGGAATTGCATGGTTTGTATTAAAGCACGGAAGAAATCGCTCTGTGCGCTCACACAATGAGCATTCACAGAGTGTACCCGTGCGTGCAAACCGTGCCCGGAAGCAATCACAGCCGGCCCGAAAATATACTCCTTTCAACTTCTCATCACCTCCGTGAACAACCGCTTGAATTCATCCGGTATATAAAAATAACTTATATTAAGAACACATATCCTCCATGTATTATTTCATTACCCCTATTTGTAAGGGGTATATTCGGAACGTATAGAGCAAAAGGATCCATGCACAAAAAGCATCTCCCGATTGCAATTCGGAACCACTGGTAATTCCATAAGACAATTTTGTACCTTTATACCGTCGGTATATGCTTGAAAGTTTTGATCACTCAATTGAAAATTTTTCGATTTCGGATTCCATGACAAGCCTGCTCATAAGTACGGGGATTCTAATTCTTACTATCATCATCCTGCGTTCGTTGAGCGCGAGATTTATCCGCCGGACGGTGACGGCTACGGACCTTCGCCGGAGATGGCTGGTCCAGTCACGCAACGGGTTGATTTTATTGCTTCTACTTGGCCTTGTCATCATCTGGGGGGAGGAACTCCGGACTCTTGCATTGTCGATCGTTGCCATTGCCGTCGCGTTTGTTGTTGCGACAAAAGAGTTGATTCTATGTATCACCGGTTCCATCTTGAAATCCGGTTCCGGTTCATTTAACATCGGCGACCGTATTCAGGTCAAGGATTTTCGTGGAGATGTTATCGATCAAAACCTGCTTGCAACCACAATCCTGGAAGTGGGGCCGGGCAAGCTTACACACCAGCGGACCGGGCGGATGACCGTCATTCCAAACTCCCTGTTTGTTTCCGAGCCGGTCATCAATGAAAGTTTTACCCACGACTATGTTCTGCATGTTTTCATCGTACCTTTCAAACGAGAGGATAACTGGCAGGCGGCACAGAAAGCGTTTCTCGAGTCTGCAAAGCGACATTGTCAGCCTTACCTAAAAGAGGTTCGCAACTATATGAAACAGATCAGTGATGATCGCGGTCTGGAGGTTCCTTCGGTCGACCCGCGGGTAACGATCCAGGTCCCGGCAGCCGGTGAGGTTCACCTGATTGTGCGGATTCCTGCAAAATCTTCCCAGCGAAGTTATATCGAACAAGCCATTTTTTCTGACGTGTTCGACAAGAATGATTTTGCACCTGCGAAAACTGATTCCGGTAATCCGGGCCCGGCAACTGGGGGAGAAGAAGATCCATCCTGACTTATTTTAAGGTAACCTATAAGCTCGTCTGCAACCCCTGATGAAGTAATATCATTCTATGTATTCACAGAAAGTTAAATCAGGCTATGTCTTACATTTGGCGAGAGCATCTGTTAGATTTTTCTTAGTGATCGGTTTAACCAGATAATCAACATAGTTGGTTTTATCAGCTCTCCGGCGATGAAACGAATCCGAATTCCCTGTAATGTAAATAAGTGAGATATCCGAACCTGAACCACTCAAAATCTTCTTTGCAGCCTCGATTCCATCTAACTCTCCCTTCAACATAATATCCATTAAAACAAGACCGGGTTTCAAATCAACAACCAGTTTGATTGCCTCTTCCCCCGTCTCTGCAACACCCACAACATCGTAATCCAGGGAGTTCAACAGCATAGTCATGACATTAGCCTGCAAGGGGTCATCTTCCACGATGACTACATTTTTATGCTTGTTTTCTTCCATCAGTTAATATCCTTTAAAAGGTCCCCAGAGTATTTTTTTGAATGTACACGATGTTACTGTTTCAGCCGTCACAACTGAATATAATTTATAAAAACTTTTAACTGTAACAGATACAATACCGGTTTACACCTGTATATTACAAAAATTTAACGAACACCCATTTCAGGTTTGGGAAACCATTGAACCTGCTTCCAGAAATTCGGCCTATTCTAAAATAGAGTTTTCATAAATCCCTGAGCGTAATGTTTACTTCATCCTGAGGCCTACCGGCCGGAATGATGCAGTAGAGTTCAACCTTGTGTGTTGTCTGCAAAAGCAATCCCTGGCTTTAATAAGCTGGGATTTGTTTGACTCATAAATTGTAATTCAACCCGTAGTTTGCCATATTCTTCGCTCTATCATATAAACAAAATCAAACAATTATGAGTAAATTAAGTACGTTCTTTTTAAGTCTGTTTTTAGTTTCCCTGCTGGCTGTTCCAATGCAGGCACAAGATGGGATGAAGACTCTTTTCGATGGACAATTCAACTATGCTTCACGAATTTTAGAGTTAGCAGAAACGATGTCAGCCGATACTTATTCCTGGCGGCCGGAGGAGGAAGTTCGATCCGTTGGGGAGGTGTACACACACATTGCACAAGCCAATTATATGATGCTGAATTCACTTGGTATTTCAGCTCCCGAAGGAGTTGATGTTGAAGCTCTCGGTTCGTTAACAGAGAAAGATGAAATCGTACAAGCACTGGCTGAATCCATTACTTTTGTGTTAGCTGCAGTCAAAGATTTGCCGGAGGAGAAGTTATCCGAAACGGTTGAATTGTTTGGAAGGACGACAAATGGTGAAGGTGTACTTGTATTCATTCTAAATCATACAAGTGAGCATGTGGGGCAGTCTATCGCGTATGCCCGGATCAACAATGTGACGCCACCCTGGAGTGAGTAAGTAAAACATGTACGGCAGTTTAGTTTTGGCCGACCCGGGCGGGGCCACGATAACACCAATGTCTTTCTTTGAAGTTGGCTCCAGCGCTTTCTTCTGATGCGGATATAGTTCAATGCTCGACCGGTAGGTCACCTGTGTCTTCTTTTGGCGCCGGTCTTCAATTTGATAGGAAACTTCCTGTTCACTACAATAAGCAATCAAATCGGGCAAAAAGCTTGTGTGAACGATTTATTGAACGGGATGGTATGTTTGTTTACCAATGAACAGGTTCAAAAATACGATCGTAAAAAAGCTAAAGTGTCAAATTTCACTCAGTTATCTATACTTGTTGCTTCAGTTTTATGATTTTGAAGCAGCCAAAGTTTAGAGCTTCTAATATTGCTATTTATCTTTTTTGTTCACAAATTAAGCGTGTTCACGTAACGTGAACATTGTAAATATGTGAACATGGAAGAAAAAGAAATCGTACATACCGCCTTAGAACACCTTGAGCCTGCCTTACTGAAAGCAGAATGGCATCCTTTTAATAACATGAATGAGAGGCTTGATGGTGAGCTTATTCTGATATACGAACGCCAAAGGATTCGTTTTGATGCCATCGTGAAAAAAGAGTTCCGCACCTATCAAATAGAACAGATTATTGATCAGGTGGACAGGTATCAAAATCCGATGGTGATTGCTTATAAATTATACCCTGCATTAAAAGAAAAGCTAAAAGAGCATCGGGTAAATTATCTTGAGGCCAATGGGAACCTGTTTGTGCATACAGATCATGTCCTTCTGTTTCTTGACCGGGACAAGAAACTGCATACACCGGATACCACGGGGAACCGGGCGTTTACTCCAACAGGCTTAAAAGTGCTGTTTGAATTTTTACGGGATAAAGAACTCATTCATCGAACGCAACGGGAGATCGCTAAACGAGCGGGGGTAGCGCTGGGAAATATTCCAAAGGTTATTAAGGGACTGCAAGAAACCGGATTCTTATACAAGGTCAACAAGAAAAAATATGCACTGAATAACAAAGAAGAACTGCTACATAAATGGGTTGAGGAGTATAAAAATGTTTTACAGCCAACTCTTGAAAAGGGTCGGTTTACCCTAAAACCGCCAAATAAAGACTGGAGAGGCCTGAAATTATACACTCCTGATACGGTTTGGGGAGGAGAACCGGCAGGAGATGTATTAACCAATTACCTGCGCCCGGAAAAATTGACGATCTACACCAGCGAAACAAAAAAGAACCTTATGATACACTATGGACTGATGCCGGATAAAGAAGGCAATGTTCAGGTCTATGAGAAATTCT
>JBBDNC010000158.1:0-14516 GCA_040877875.1 Balneolaceae bacterium
TAATTTTTACCCGGGTTTTAAAAGAAGAGGGAGTTTCAGCCGAATGGTTTGATGTCCGTGAAGTCATGGCCACGGATGATAATTTCGGGAACGCCGAACCGAATTTAAAAAAAATACGAAAACTGGCCGAAGAACGGCTCGTCGGACGAATGAAATCCGAACGATTTGTGACCCAGGGCTTTGTCGGAACGACCGATGACGGGAGAATTACGACCCTCGGCAGGGGAGGAAGTGACTTTACAGCAGCCCTTCTGGCGGAAGCCGTTGATGCCGATGTGCTGGAAATCTGGACGGATGTTACGGCTATCTATACTTCCGATCCGCGTATGGTTGAAAGCGCACGGCCGATCTCTGAAATTACTTTCAACGAAGCTGCTGAGCTATCGGTTTTCGGGGCCAAAGTACTTCATCCTGCTACCCTGAAACCCGCCATTCGAAAAAATATCAAAGTGTATGTCGGTTCGAGTATGCGGCCGGAGGAGCCCGGAACATGGATCGTGAAAGAAACCCGGGAGTATCCGGTTATCCGAGCCATCTCCTTGCGGAGAAACCAGACACTGGTAACTGTCCACAGCCTGGAGATGCTTCACCGACATGGTTTCCTCGCACAATTATTTCAAATTCTGGCGAATCATAAAATCAGTGTCGACCTGGTTACTACCAGTGAAGTGAGCGTATCCCTGACTTTCGATACGAATCTTCAAGGGATGAACAGACAGGGTCTATCTGAAGCTTTGATTCATGACCTTCAGAAAATTGCAGAAGTAAAAATAGAAACGGATCTTGCACTGATCGCTTTGGTCGGCAATAAACTGGACGCTACGGCAGGGGTGAGCGGCCCGATTTTCGGATCCCTCGATCACACCAATATCCGCCTGATTTGTCATGGGGCCAGTCCCCACAATCTCTGCTTTCTCGTCAGGGAATCCGAAGCGGCGGAAGTGGTACGCACCTTGCATGACCGATTCATTGCAAAATAATCATCTAATATAAATAGATTACGATTTTTCATGAAAATATCAGTTATTGGAACCGGAAAAACCGGCAGCGAAGTTGTGAAGTTATTAGGGGACTCTGCTGTCTATACGTTTGATGAGGAGAACCCGCCTGATGCAGAAAAACTTGCCGAAACCGATGCAGCAATTTTATTTGTTCCCGGCGATGTGGCCGATGAAGTGGTTTCAACCGTTCTGGATGCCGGAATCGATGCCGTTTGGGGAACAACCGGGTATTCCTGGCCCGAGGATCTTTCGGAACAAATTAAGGTTGCCGGGGCCCGGTGGATCATCGCCTCTAATTTCAGTCTTGGAATGAATTTGATGAGGCGCTGTCTCGAATTGATCGGACAGGGGGCTTCATTGTTGAAAGATCCGGAATTCCATATTCATGAAGTCCATCATATTCATAAAAAAGATGCTCCCAGCGGAACGGCACTTTCATGGCGGGAATGGCTCGGCAGGGAAGATGCAACGATTTCCTCTTCAAGGGAAGGGGATGTGAAGGGTTTGCACTCCCTTCACGTGAAAACAGCTTTTGAATCTTTACATTTGAAACATGAAGCCCATGACCGTGCAGTTTTTGCCGAAGGAGCGATATGGGCTGCCCGGTATTTGAATGAACATCAGGAAGTTATGCCGGGTCTTTATTCATTTGAATCTATCATTGATCAGGCATTTATTTAAGGATACGGTATGATAAACACACAATTATGGACTGCGCTGGTAACCCCGATGCAGTCCGACGGACAGATTGACTTTGATGACCTTGAATCCCTGGTTCGCAGGCAGGAAAAAGCTGGAAACGGGGTGCTGTTGATTGGAAGTACCGGTGAAGGGCTTGCTCTGGATGATGAGGAAAAAAAGGCGGTTGTGGAACATGTTACAGAGTTGAAACTGTCGGTTCCGGTAATGGCCGGGGTGGGGGGATATAACCTGGAAACTCAAAAGCAATGGATCCGCTTTTGTAACGGGTTGGAACTGGATGCATTTCTGCTTGTAACGCCTCTTTATTCCAAACCGGGGCCTGTGGGGCAAACGGAATGGTTTACCGCTCTTTTGAATGGTTCCGAAAAGCCGTGTATGATTTACAACATTCCGGGCCGTACCGGCGCAAAAATTCCGCCGTCGGTCTTCCGGGAAATTGAAAGTCACTCTAATTTCTGGAGTATCAAGGAGGCAAGCGGCTCCATTCAGGATTTTCAGGCTTTCCGGGAAGCCGTTCCGAATATACCGATTTATAGCGGGGATGACGGGTTGCTGCCGTTTTTTTCCGCAGCCGGTTGCAGGGGCTTGGTCTCGGTGGCTTCCAATGTATGGCCCGAAGCAACAAATCTCTATGTACAAAAATGCCTGAACGGGCAAACGGAATCACTGTTTCCCTTATGGAAACATGCTACGGAGATGCTCTTTACCGTGTCGAATCCGATCCCCGCAAAAATGCTTCTTGTTGAAAAAGGACTGATCAAAAGTCCGGCCCTGAGAATGCCACTGACGACTTCAGAATTGGATTCAACCCGCAAGCTCGTAGATATTGATAAGGAAATTGCAGACTGGTACAGCCAAAACAAAACAAAGTAGAACAAAATAAAAACGAAGGACGAATGGACTGGAATCAAATACTGGATTTACTGGAGAAAGGAGAAGTCCGGGCAGCAGAACCTCACGGAGATACCTGGAAAGCTAATATTAATGTCAAAAATGCCATATTGGCTGCTTTTAAGGAGGGTGAAAATGTATCTTACGAGGATTCTTATGAAGGATTCGTTGATAAGCACAATCTGCCCCCGAGAAAATTTAAACCGGAGTACGGGGTACGGCTGGTTCCGGGCGGCTCTTCTGTCCGACGAGGAGCCTATGTGGCCCCGGGAGTGATTATCATGCCGCCGGCCTATGTGAATACAGGGGCCTATGTGGATGAGGGGTCGATGGTGGATAGTCATGCACTGGTCGGATCTTGTGCCCAGGTGGGCAAGAATGTCCATCTGTCGGCCGGAGTTCAATTGGGTGGAGTTCTTGAACCGGTCGGACTCAGCCCGGTTGTGATTGAAGATGACTGCTTTATCGGGGCAGGGGTTGTAATTGTTGAGGGAATTCTGGTTAAAAAACGGGCGGTCATTGCACCGGGTGTGGTTCTGTCAAAATCCGTACCCGTTTACGACTGTGTGTACGAGAAAAAACTGGGCAAGGGAGCCGCGATCCCGGAAGGAGCTGTTGTGGTTCCGGGGACCCGGCCTGTAAACAGTAAATGGGGAAATGAGGAAGGACTCTCTATTTCTTGTCCGCTGATAATCAAATACAGGGATGAAGGCAGCGATGCGTCCCTCGAGCTGGAGGAAGCTCTCAGATAAACGGACTGAGTTGTTGGAGGCAGACAGTCCCGACCGATTTTCCGGTTTTAATGCCCGGCGGCCATTGAAAATTCGGCCGTCGGATAAAAAAAGTGTAAGGAATTGCTCTGAAATAGTTCTTACATTATGAAGTCGTTAATAATTACGAAACAAATCAACAGGTGGAATTTATGAGTTCACTCAATAAGGCAATGATCATAGGGAGACTGGGCCAGGACCCGGAAGTACGGTACACCCAATCTAATACGGCGGTTGCAACATTGAATATTGCAACCAATGAGCGTTTCAAGGACCGAAACGGGGAATTACAGGAACGTACGGAATGGCACCGCGTTGTGGCCTGGGGACGTCTGGCAGAAATTTGTCAGGAATACCTGAAGAAAGGTTCCCAGGTATATATCGAGGGTCCGATCCAAACCAGGGAATGGGAGGATAAGGACGGCCAAAAACGATATACAACAGAAATTAAAGCGCTGACTATGACCATGCTCGACAGCCGTGGCAGTTCAGGCGGTGGTATGGAGAGCAGCGGGGGCGGCCAGCAGATGGCAAGTACGGTCGACCTTGACGACTCGTTTGATGATATGGATGACGATCTGCCGTTTTAAAGTTCATCTGCGGGTTTCTAACTCAATATTGTTAAATTTAAGGAACTGTCTAAAAGAGAATCTGTTTTTTTGTTCTGAAATTAAAACCAGATGAAGGGGATTGAATGCGGACGACCCCGTTTTTTCAGGCAGTTCCTTTTTTTATTATAAATATCCGTTAACGAACGATCGGTTATTGGATTCATTAGACGAACCTCCGAGTTTTATTTCATTTTCTTTTCAGTATATGGCTGATATTTCGATATCAGCCGAGCCTCTCAGTGTTCTTTCCCTGACCGGATACCTGGTTGTGCTGGTTTTGGGCCTGCTTCTCAGTGCCTTGTTCTCCGGATCAGAAGTGGCATTCTTTTCTCTTGTGAATCAGATGGATAAACTGGATCGGGATCAAAAACCGGGAGGTAAAGATCTGCGTATTATACGGATGCTGGAAAAACCCCGCCGCCTGCTTGCCACGATTCTGATCGGAAATACATTTGCAAATATCGTCAGTGCAGTGATTGCTGCAGTATTGACGGGAAGAATGGCAGCGTATTACGGATTTCCGGAATTCGTCGTTTTTACTGTTGAGATTCTGGTTATAACGTTCATGATTCTGATTCTGAGCGAAATCACACCCAAGATTATCGCCATTAATAATCCTTTGAAATTCTCAAGAAGGATGTCCGGTTTCATCTATTTCTTTTTCCTGCTGTTTACCCCGGTTTCGAAAACCATTGCCGAAAGTACTATAGCCCTGGAGAAGCGACTGCCAAAACCCATGAATAGGATGACCACAGCAGATTTGAAAACCATGGCGGAAGTCAGTGAAAAGTCGGGATCCATCAGGCAGGATGAACGGGAGATTATTGAAAATGTCATTGAGTTCGGCCATACTACCGTACGGGAAATTATGACCTCGAGAGTGAATATTGTAGCAGTCTCCGTCCATCATACCCTGAAAGAAGTTGTAGAGATCATTCGTGAAAAAGGTCTCTCGAGAATGCCCCTCTACGACAATGACCTGGATACCCTATTGGGGGTTATCTATGCCAAGGATGTGTTGCCGTATATCCATTCCGATTTGGAGAACAGCGAGGTGAAATGGGAATCGGTTGCAAGGAAAGCATTGTTTATTCCCTCGACTAAAAAGCTTGATGATCTGTTAAGAGATTTTCAACATGAAAAAACTCACCTGGCTATTGTCGTAGACGAGTATGGGGGAACCGAGGGACTCGTTACCCTGGATGATATCCTTGAGGAAATTGTCGGGGATATGGGTGACGAATATGATGACGACGAGGAAAAATTGTACAAGAAGTTTAAAAGCGGCGTATATATTTTCGATGCCAAAGTAGATCTGGACGACATGGAGGAGATTCTTGGTTGTAAAATCACTTCTCCGGATGATGAGTTTGAAACACTCGGCGGACTCGTTTATCATCTGACGGAACGAATTCCGAATGTGGGGGAACGGCTACAATATATGAATCTTGAATTGACCGTACATTCCGTACGTAATAACCGGGTCAGGAAACTCAGGGTGAAGTTGATTCCCGAGACGAGAAAATCTTCAGCAGATAACGTGAGTTGATGGCTTCAAACGATTCGTACAATGAAATTCACACGCCCGAAATTCTGCGGAATGTAAATTTGGCTCCCTATAACACACTTCAGGTTGAAGCCCTCGCAGAGCGGTTTGTCATTCTTAAAGCGGCCAAAGAACTTCCGGTGCTTTTTAAGAACGGGAACTTCACCAAGGATGGGGTCTGGGTATTGGGGGGAGGAAGCAATGTTCTGTTTCAGGGCCGGGTACAACCCCTGGTCTTGAAAAATGAAATCAAAGAGCTGGAAGTTCTGGATGAAGATGAACAACAGGTTCGAATCCGCTCGGGAGCGGGAATGGATTGGCATCAGCTTGTAACCTATTGCGTAAACCAAAAATGGCAGGGTGTGGAAAATCTTGCTCTGATCCCGGGGACGGTAGGTGCAGCACCGATTCAAAACATAGGGGCTTATGGGGTCGAAGTGGGGGAAGTATTTGAGTCGCTTCAGGCATTTGATTTACAAAAGGGTACATTTCGTACGTTTGAAAAAGAAGAGTGTGATTTCGGATATCGGGACAGTGTATTCAAGAATCGATATAAAAACCGGTTTGTCATTACATCGGTCGTCCTTCGTTTAAACAAACCACCCTATTCGCTAAATACCGAATATCAGTCCCTTAAGAAGTGGCTTGACCGGCAGAACATTACCAATCCTTCCCTTGAGGATGTATTCCGGGCCGTCGTAGCTATTCGAACGGACAAACTTCCGAATCCGGGTGATTTGGGAAATGCAGGAAGTTTTTTTAAAAACCCGGTTATCACCCGAAAGCAGTTTGTCGGATTAAAAAACAGTTTTCCCTCTATTCCTTTTTACTCTCAGCCTGATAACAAGATTAAAATACCGGCCGGTTGGCTGATTGAACAAACCGGGTGGAAGGGCAAACGAACCGGCAACGTCGGGACTTATGAAAACCAGGCACTTGTAATTGTTAATCACGGAGGGGCAACCGGGCAAGAAATCTGGGACCTGGCACAAAAAATCAGAACCTCGGTTCACAAAAAATTCGGTATTGAATTGGTTCCTGAAGTAAACATCGTGGGGAGAACAAATGGTTGATTCGAACCGGTCACAATTGCACCTGAATGAGTACCTGGTTCGCCAGGCATCCTCATGCCCCCTTAAACTTTGGTATCACCTGCATAACAGGCGGCCGGATGAAAGCTATAATCCCTTCAGGACCCAAACCGGGATTTTAATGAGGAGGGCACATTCTGTCCTCTATCCCGGCGGGAGGGAAGCCGCCCAGGAGCATGCCGAGGCCATTGACCAGACCCGGCGATGGCTGAACGAAAACGAACAAGTTACAATCTATGGCGGGGTCCTGGCTTACCGGAATTTTCATGCCCGATTTCCGATCCTGATAAAACAGGGGGATCGTCTGACTCTCCTTCAAACTCATGGCAAAATCTGGAAATCCGGGCCTGAAGCTCTGGCGATGGAAAAAAAGATGCTGCAGAACCGCAAGATCGGAGAGTATGTTCGTGAAGCCGCCTATAAGCGTTGGGTGATTGAAAACAACTATCCTGAATTCAAACTCTCTATCCGTCTTTGCTTCCCGAATCGGCGTTTTAAATCCACATCGGATAACCTTTTTAGGAACGTGGTATTTATGAATGAGAGCCCGAAAACCGATGGGGAGGAAATTCAAAATCTTTTTACGGAAGTTCCCGTCGATCGAGCAGTGGATCTTGTTTTGAACCGGAATCCGGAATTGCCGGTGCATCCGGCCTTTCAACAAAAATCCTTTAAAGAACAGCTTGAATGGATGGGGCATTGTTCCGAATTGAACAGGGAAGAAATACCTTTCCAAATCACCGGTGCCTGTAACACATGTATATTCCGTAAATCCGGAGACGGGGTAGAAAGCGAAGAAGCCGGGTGCTGGCAGGAGAATTTGGATCCTTCCGTCCGGAACCCCGGACAACAGGTTTTTGATTTGATTGGCCACGGTAATAAACAGCAGGCCGAAAAGGGGTATTTCTTCCAGGAGGAAATTACTCCCCCGAACGGGATAAAATCATACGAACAGGTTCTGAATTCGGAAGGGAATACCATTACAGTGGATCAAAGGAGATCCCTGCAGCTACTTTCTGCACAACAGGATGGGGAGATCCCCCGGGTATGGGTTAAGCATAAGCTGCTGGAAGAGATTCGGTCGATTGCCTATCCCCTTCATTTTATTGATTTTGAGGCAGCTACCTGTGCCATTCCGATGACCCGGGATGCAAAACCTTACGAACCGGTCCTGTTTCAATTTTCCTGTCATACAATGCGGGAAGACGATCGCATTACGCACCACCAGTGGCTGGATCAAAGCCACGACAGATTTCCGCATGAGGATTTTATACGAAATTTTTTATCGATTCCGGATATTGAAAAAGGCACACTGGTCCAGTACTCTCCCTTTGAAAAACAGGCATTGAATATTCTTTTGAAAGATCTTAAGAAGAATCATAACCGGGATCGGCAAGATTCACTGGAAGACGGGTTGAAATCTGTAATAAAAGGAACGGATCGTTTACAAAAGAGTCGATTTGTGGACTTGAACAAAATGGTTCGGGATTATTTTTTTAATAAGGAGCTGATGGAAGGGTTGGGCTTAAAAAATGTTCTGACAAGCCTGTTGAAAACCAGTTCGTATTTACAGGATAAATATTCGAAGCCTGTTTCTATTCATGATACCCATGTGATTCTGGCTCCTCCGGATCATACATCTATCCCCGATCCTTATCTGAAGATCCAGAGCGAAAGCGGGAATATTCGTGACGGCTCGACTGCCATGCATGCCTGGCTTTATACCAAATCACCCGACTGCAACCGGGATCGAAGAGCCCGGATTCACCGAATGCTGAAACGTTACTGTACCCTTGATTCACTGGCACTTGTAATGATATTTCAGTATTGGAGGCAACTGGATGACCGTCCGGAACCGGAACAGGATCTCATTGTTTGGGATTAAGGCATTCTCTTCCCGCTCCCCTTCTTGTTTTTTGACAGATATATGATGCAGCGGGCGCTGCGTCAGACGCTGGGGCAAGTTGCTGTCATCGGAGGCTCGGTATTGGGACAGGAAGTTTTGGGGTTGCCGGATCGCTGCCGATGGATATCTCCCCCGTAGAGGTTGCTATATTAAATCAGGTAGAGTTGGAAGATCAGATCCGGGAAGGGGAGTGGTTAAAAATTCCTGTTCAATAAGAGGGGAGTGAAAAGCAGATAAAAAAGTTTCATTCGTCTGACGGACTCCCTGTATGTACCGGGATTGTCCTGTAGCTGCCACTTTACGGTTCGGGAACAGCTTTTCTTACTTAATGTGAAAACCCCTATCTTCGCGTACCGGATCCGTTCTGCAGGGAACATGATCGACGACGCAGAAGCGGCCCGTTGTGAGGGAATTTAAGCCAACTAACAAAATCCAACCGCTAAACGCATTGATTCTATTATGATAGAAAGGTATGCACGTGAAATAATGTCTGATATCTGGACGGAAGAAAACCAGTTTCAATCCTGGCTCGATGTAGAACTTGCTGCCTGCTGGGCATGGAGTCGTTTGGGTAAAATTCCGGCCGGGGAGGTAGATAAACTCTATGAAAAAGCTGAATTCGATATTGAGAGAATCAAGGAGATTGAAAAAGAAACCCGGCATGATGTTGTGGCTTTTACCCGTTCGGTTTCAGAGAGCCTGGGCCCGGAAAAGAAATGGGTCCATTATGGCCTTACCTCAACAGATGTGGTAGATACCGCTCTGGGTGTACGCCTTCGCCAGGCGAATCAACTGTTAAGAGAAGGGATTAAAACCATGATCCGGGTGTTGGCGGACAAGGCGATTGAACATAAGCAAACGGTTATGATGGGCCGTACTCATGGCGTCCATGCCGAACCTACGACATTCGGTTTGAAGTGTGCCCTTTGGTATGCTGAAATGAAACGAAATTTAGAACGGTTTGAAAATGCGGCAAAGGGAGTGGAATTCGGGAAGCTGTCGGGAGCGGTCGGAACCTTTGCCAATATCCCTCCGGAAGTTGAAAAGTATACGTGTGAAAAACTTCAGCTTACCCCGGCACCGATTTCAACTCAAACTTTACAACGGGATCGCCATGCCCATTATATGGCCATTCTTGCCCTCATCGGCTCAACGCTGGAAAAAATGGCGGTGGAAGTCCGTCACTTACAGCGTACCGAACTTCGCGAAGCCGAGGAGTTTTTCCGTAAGGGGCAAAAAGGTTCGTCAGCGATGCCTCATAAGCGGAATCCGGTCAGCTCTGAAAATATTACAGGTTGTTCGAGGGTATTGCGCGGCTATATGATCTCAGCCTACGAAAATATTCCTCTTTGGCATGAACGGGATATTTCACATTCATCAGTCGAGCGAATTATTCTCCCGGATGCAACCATTCTCCTGGATTATATGCTGCATCGTTTTGCCGGGGTGATCGAAAAACTTGAAGTTTATCCGGAAAATATGAAGGAAAATATGAATCGTACTCATGGCCTCGTCTTTTCCCAGCGCCTGCTGTTGACCCTGATTGACAAGGGACTCTCACGAGAAGAAGCCTATGATACGGTTCAGCCGCTTGCGATGAAAGCGTGGGAAGAAAAACGCTCGTTTCGGGAACTTGTTGAAGCCGATGAAACCATTCTTGAAAATTTGAATCAGGATGAGATCGCATCGGCATTTGACTGGACCCGACATACACAAAATGTGGATGCAATTTATCGCAGAGTCGGGCTGGAGACGTAAATTCCGATTTGGGCCGTTTCATTTGCACGGGTCTTGTTTCTCACGTATGTTGATCGAAGTGGATAGTTTCTTCAGGATTTTCCGGGCAAATTTACTGTATTTCTTAAAAGTTACCTCCTCTTTCGAAAGTATCGCTTCAACGTGTATCACAGAATTAAAAAAAATTTCAGAATGGGGTGACAAACAGGTGTCACTCTTGATAGATATCCTGCAAGTGAATTAATCAACAAAACCAACAAAATGATGAAAACACTTGCTAAAAAATCCCGCTTTCATTCAATGGAACCGGTTCTGACGAAAGTACTGGCCGAAGCAGAACATGATCACGATGAGCTCGAAAATATGTTTAAATTGATGGGTTGGGAGAATCTCCCCGTTGATTTAAAAATAGAGATCAAAGAGGATGTGAAGTCCCATATTGATGAACTGAATGGATTTTACTCTACATGTGACCCCTTTGTTCAGCGCAGACGTGAAAGTGTGGACTTTTGGGTTCGCTCCTATCAGGATGGGATTTGTACGCTGGATACGGCTGTCAAGGCTTTGAGAATTCGCAGTTGATCTGGCAGGTTCTAAAAAAATGACGGAATTCCGGCCGCAGGATCCCTTTGATTTTCGTAGAAGGAGCAGCAGGTTGAAGCGAAACACCGGTTTTCGGTGTTTGGGGAAAATTTCGATTCGATAAGGGAAGAAGTTCGAAAGCAATTTTCTTATCTTTATCTAAATGTGAACGAAATACCTTTTTTCCATGCAGAACTCCTCTCCATTTGAACGCATCAATCGGCAGGGACTTACCTATGACGATGTGTTGTTGGTTCCGGCTTATTCGGAAGTCTTACCTCGCCACGTGGATACCACGATTGACCTGACACCGACTCTCACACTGAATATTCCGTTCATGAGTGCGGCTATGGATACGGTTTCCGAATACCGATTAGCTATCGCACTGGCCCGTGAAGGGGGCATTGCCATATTGCACAAAAACATGTCCATCGAAGACCAGGCGGAACACGTGCGGCTGGTAAAGAGAAGTGAAAGTGGAATGATCGTTGATCCGGTAACCCTTCCTCCCGATGCAACGGTACGGGATGCACGGTCGTTGATGCAAAAACATAAAATCGGGGGAATCCCGATCGTTGAAAATGCCAACACTCTTGTTGGCATTGTCACGAACCGGGATTTACGGTTTGAACATTACGTGGATAAAAAACTCGGTAATATCATGACCCGGGAGAATCTGATCACAGCCAGGGAGGGGACCAATCTTGAGGAGGCCGAACAGATTTTGCAGGAGTATAAAGTGGAAAAATTACCGATTGTAGATAAAAACGGAAAGCTGGTCGGATTGATTACATTTAAGGATATTGAAAAGAAAATGAACTTTCCGAATGCCTGTAAGGACGATATGGGCCGGTTGCGTGTGGGTGCTGCGGTAGGCGTTACACCGGACACAATGGACCGGGTGGATGCTCTTGTCGAGTCCGGAGTCGACATTGTTACCGTAGATACTGCCCACGGACATTCGGAAGGGGTGATTCAAATGGTAAAGACGATCAAGGAAAGCTATAAAGACCTGAATTTAATCGGAGGGAATATCGCTACCAGGGATGCTGCAGAAGCATTGGTCAAGGCAGGAGCGGATGTAGTGAAAGTAGGAGTAGGCCCGGGCTCTATTTGTACGACCCGGGTGGTGACGGGAGTCGGTGTCCCGCAACTCTCGGCCGTTATGGAGGTAGCGGAATATACCCGTCAAAACAATATCGGACTTGTAGCGGACGGAGGAATTAAACAGACCGGGGATATTCCCAAAGCAATTGCCGGCGGAGCAGATGTCGTGATGATGGGATCCATGTTTGCCGGGGTCGACGAAAGTCCGGGTGAAACCATTATTTATGAGTCACGCAAGTACAAGGCATACCGGGGGATGGGAAGCCTGGGTGCAATGAGTAAAGGCTCCAAAGACCGCTATTTCCAGGATGTGGAAGATGATATCCGAAAACTGGTACCGGAGGGAATAGAAGGCAGGGTCCCCTACAAAGGATATTTAGGTGAAGTGGTCCACCAAATGACCGGTGGGCTGAGAGCTGCTATGGGATACGCCGGGACAGCCAATATACGTAAATTACAAAATGCGAATTTTGTTCAAATTTCTGCAGCAAGCTACAAGGAAAGCCATCCGCATTCGGTTCAAATCACAAAAGAATCCCCCAACTATTCGGTTTCTTGACACCCGTGGTTTGTTTAAGGGTACCGTTCAATCATACGGTTTATCATTTTTTAAGAGGAAAAATGCTTTTCTTATTGTTACTGTACAGTCAATTGGGAATTTTAAACCTCCCGGTTTTCATTTTTCATTTTTCACTTTGATATGTGGGAATTTTTAAAAAAAATATTTTCTAAAAAAGACCGGGAAGTTACCGTTGTCATGCTGGATGATACAGACCCCGATACGTCCAGCTCCTTTAATATTCGCGCTTCCGAGATGATCAAGGTAACCCTGACCGTTGTAGCCATCTCGGTTTTTTTGACCTCTTTGATTTTTTTCGTTACGCCGCTCGGTTCATTGTACCAGCACCAGCAGGATGGAGCTCTTCGACAGGAAGTCATTGATATTTCAGAGAAAGTGATCGCATTAAGAGATTCTCTTAATGCCCAGGATCAGCAATTATATGATCTGAAACAGGTTTTGATGCGGAATCCGGATACAACGTTTTCACCGCAGTTTGCTGTAAATAATGAAATAAATGAAGGGTTACGGACGCAATACACGGGTCCGATTCGCTCAGAAAACCTTCAGGCGTTTGAAATGATGTCACAGAATGAGATTATATTTTCCGATATTCTGAAAAACGTCCCGGAATTTCCCACAATGTATCCGGTGGACGGGGATCTGACGCAAAAGTTCTCAACCGAGAACGAACACTACGGGATTGATCTTGCAGCAAATGAAGATACCGAATTCAGAACTATTGCTGACGGAACCGTTGTGAATGCCGGTTGGACAATTAATTATGGTTATGTAATATACGTGCAACATGGAAACGGGCACATGAGTGTCTACAAGCATGGGGCCAGGCTGTATAAGAAGAAAGGGGATATCGTCCTGAAGGGAGATATCCTGGGTACAGTCGGAGATACCGGTGTACTCAGTTTTGGCCCTCATCTTCATTTTGAAATTTGGAAAAACGGAGTTGCTCAAGATCCACTAATGTATCTAATCAAATAATGACGTTATGTTTAATAATAAAGACACCACCAAAAGTACGACAAACGGAACCAGCCAGTCACCGGCACTGAATATGATCAGTGAAGGGACTAAATTAAAAGGGGATATCAATTCACAAAATGATATTCGTATTGCCGGCCGCATCGAAGGCGAGGCGATTTCCAAAGGGAAACTGATCGTAACTTCCTCGGGAAAAATTGAAGGAAATGTTAAAGCCAAGGATGCAGATATCGCCGGAAAGCTTGAAGGTGAAATACGCGTTACAAATAAACTTACATTACGGCAAACAGCCGTCATTGACGGTAACATTTTTACAAAAACCCTGTTGGTGGAAGAAGGGGCCCAAATCAATGGTTCCTGTAAGATGGAAGCAGAATCAACCAGTTTGTCCGGGAATGCGGATACGGACTTTGCCAAAGCGACCCAATTGAAAAAGGAAGAGAACAGGTAAGGTGTTTCGGGATCCGAAACTGCGTCATTACCTGGAATATCTGACACTGGGTGGAGAGATTGCCATCGGGTTAAGTGCACCGATATTTTTGGGCTATTGGATGGACGGCTGGCTGAAAACCACGCCCTGGTTTTTGTTGACAGGGATCCTGATAGGAGTGCTTTTGATGATCCGCATTGTTTTCAGGCTGATCCGGTCAACCGGCACGCAGGACTCGTGAAGGGCCGATCGCATTTGTTCAAAAAGAACAAACGGGAAGGAGTCGCCGTGTTGATCATGGGGATGATGTTCGTCCTCGCAGGACTTATTATCCCGCTTGGAGGCATTTTAGAATATGGAATCGGCTATATTCTCGGTTTGTTGCCAATGGTGCTTCATTTTCTCCACTTACGAATGATCCGAAATCTGGGTCACAAGAAATTTATGTTCTCTTTTTATGCCGGGACCCTCATTAAGCTCCTCCTCGTTCTGGCTGTATATACCCTCCTCATAACGTTGACAAATTTCGAGCAAATTTCCTTTACTCTAAGTTTTATAATTTCGTATATTTTCCACTCTGTAAT
>JBBDNC010000159.1:0-14470 GCA_040877875.1 Balneolaceae bacterium
TAAACATTCGCATCAATACCCATTAACCAAACATCCTCAATCGGTTCCACTACATAGCTCATATCCATGACATCAAAACATCGGGTATAACCGGGCTGGCGATAGACGCCTCCCGATCCTTCATGACATATTTCATAGAGCCTGTTGGAAAACCGGGCCTCTTCTTTCGCCTGGCCGAACTGATAATTCCCTGAGTCGTAACTACTGAACGGAGTTTCAAAATAGATGTAGTTCTCATCCGGATAGATCCCATGCTCACCGATCCATTCAAGCAAGCCTTCATACCCCAATTCCTTAACCTGATCGGTACAAATCACATCGTACAACCGGGGCTCTGTCGAACGGTCGTCGGGGCTGGTTCGGCCGGATGACTCTTTACAAGATGGATGATGATGACTGAAAATCGGCTGGGCACGTCCATTCTTCCCCAGATAATCCCGTTTACCGGCTTCCTGGGTAAACGGCCGGGTGGGGTCATGATTCCCGGGAACTGTAAAGAACCGAAGGCCATGCTCCTCTTTGTACCGGTTAAGGATCTTTACGAATCCGCTTACGTGCGCCGGCTGCCCGTCATCACTGAAATCACCCGGCAAACCAATGATTTTAATTCCCCTTTGCACGGCATCCTCCAACGCGGCGATCAATGCAAAATAGTTTTCATTAAACAAACGTGTGGAGGTCAATTGAGCCTCCATGGTTCGGATCGAGGCCCCTTTGGTTTCTCCCTTAAAGTAAGTCGGCAGCCCTTCAAATCCCGCTCTCTCAAAATCGGCAAACACGTCATGAAAATGGACATCCGGCATGAATGCAATGGAAAACCCCTCGGATCTATCCTGTGCATGAACGATACTGTAGCCTGTATTCAACCAGCCAGCCTGGAGGATCGCGACAAGGATCAAACCTGCAAGATGTGAGAGTGTATATTTCATCCGGATCATTTCAATTTTGGATTGCAATATTAGTGGAGCTTGTGTAAAAGTAAAAGGTCATCCACTGCCGGAACTTCAGAGGCTATATTTTGAAAAACGTTGACTTCATCTTCCCAACCCGGCCCGGATCTAAATAAGAGAGAAATCAACAGGATGACTACCCGGGTTTCATACTCTGTAATTGTAAACATTCCCTCCAATGAATACGATTACTCGGTGATAAAAATGTTCCGGCAGGATGCCGGGGCATTTACAGGATTGCAACGGCCGGCCTCTTCTGTATCGGGAAACTCTGCAATATAACCGGACCCGAAAGGACTCGGTTCCGGATAATCGGTACTGATATACTGTGCGCCTGTGGATAATGCTGCCTCAAGTCGGGTTCCGTCTCCCGTTTTGGCTTCCTGTACAGGAAGGTCCGAGCGGGTACGAATGATATATCCTGCAGAAATGCGTTCCCGGATCCGGTCGTGCGAATCGATGGCATTGTTCATTTTGATAAAGCCGGCTGCAGGTTCTCCCGGAGGAGCACTGACAAACATGGCCCGTCCCTGCAAGGAGGGGGATCCGGAAAGATAAAGGGTTCTCGTTTCATCCGTATTGTCCAGCGCAAAGAATACCTTTCCCCGGCTTTCCCGCAACGAAGGCCACCCTTTTTCGAGAACGGCCTCTTCAAGGGTTTCATAATCCCCCCGGACGTCATCCGGTGTCAAAACATGCTCTTGGTCGAAAACGTCCCATATTTCCTGATCGATCTCGTGCATCAGATCTACATCGAATTCCACAGGTTTCGTGAAAGAGAAAGATCCGCGGTCGTCACGCGGTCTCTGCTTGACCTCTATCATAATAAGTATTGGTAAATGTGACGAATTTTCAAGAGACCAGTCACGCGTTTTCTGCAGACAGGATTTTAGCGTAAGACAGTTCGTTCGATAATCCAGATCCTGCACATGCAGGACTTTGAATCCGGGCTCCAGCATCTCTTCGGGCCGTATAAATTCTTCATCCCCGATCATGATTGCACCACGCGGTTCAGCGTAGTGCCCGCCCTCGGGATCGGCAAAAATATCCAATTCCAACTGCCGGACATCCAGTTCCCCCAGTTGTTCTTTTATAGGGCGATGTTCGTAATTTAAATTTTCAGACCAGCCCGGAGTGGTTTCATTCAGCTTTTCGACAAGATCGGGATGGGGAGTTAACTTATAGCTGTTGTGGGTTCCAAAAACCTGAATTTCGTTCAGGTGAATACAGTTGTCCGCAGTCGCTTCTGTGATCGGATCACAATCCATCGACTCGGAGTTTACCGTTTGATGGCTTTCATTGTTTTGTCCCGTACAGGATAAAGCAATGAAAGATCCAAGTAAAAAAAACATCCATGACCGAATTTTATCTAACATTGTATTATAAGAGGTTACCTGTGATTTTATTAATCGTTCAATAAAGAGACGATGCAAATCAATCGAAACAAATTAATTCTCTGATTTGATCTCCCCGGACTCAACCGGATACCGTTTCATTCCTGTATCAGACAGCTTTTCAATGATCTGTACCTCCTTCAAACCCATATTTTAATCCTGGGCCAAGTCGAAAGAAAATAAAAAACTGTCTGAAATGCTCTTTTACTCCGACAGACAATCGGGAGCATTTTCAGACAGCTTTTAAAACAGAAGACTCCTACGAAGAAGGAGCTCATCGGCAATAATAAGTTTTGCCGGGCAAGCCCCTTGTCTTCGTAATGAAATCCAGGAATTAATATCCCGGATTTTGCTCCAGGTAACCCGGTTCACCCTGGGCTGCATCGATGGCATCCTGGGGAATCGGGAAAACTCTCCTCGTGGCATCACTGGGTTCTTTGTCACGCCATCCGACATCATGAAAGTCTCCGCCGTTAAACGAGCCAAAACGAATCTGGATGGTTCGGGTCATGTGTTCCATCCACATCTCAAAGATCCATTCACGTTCCAGATCCTGCATCGTTTGGAGTTCGCTTGCATCAAGCAGTCTGGCTCCCCGCATATCACGCAGTTCGTTGATATCGGACAGGGCGGCATTCCAGTCTCCAAGCCGGGCGTGGGCTTCGGCACGGCTGAGATACATTTCCCCGAGACGGAGCACAGGAAAGTTTACGGCAGAACCATTGGGGTTCACGTGATCAATGGACCACTTCAATGAGCGGGGACCGGCCACATGGCCCCGGTCGGAGGCTACCCCGACTTCTCTGGAATAGTTCATCATATCGCCGCTTCGTGAGTGATCAATAAGGGCTTCAATTATCAGGTCGCCGTTTTCATCTCTTTTCCACAAACCGGCTCCTTCAAAATCACGAACGATTCCATATTGCTGGCCAACTTCGACCCCGCGATTCCATTCGAAATCTTCATCTTTTATCGTTCCACCATCCGGCAGATTCTGTTGATGATAACGTGGGTCATCCCTCTCGCCTTCCCACAAGTCGAAAAAGTTCTGGGTTAACGCTCCACCGTCACTGCCCGTTTTACTGGGATTCTCAAGATGACCGTGTCGGTCTCTCGAAGAATGGAAATAACCCATCCGCCGGATTCCGCCCGTTTCAGGGTGTTGGTCTAATGAGAAAATGACCTCCGGATTCCCCTCGTTTTCAAGTCCGAATAAGTCGAAATAATCCTCACTTTCCAGTTGGAAATAACCATCATTAATCAGTTCTGTAGCGTAATCGATGACAGCATTCAGGTCTTCTGCATTGTGGGAAAATTCACCGGCATATCGATCGGAATAAACCGCCTTGTTTAGCAGAAGACGAACTTTTAAAGCTTTGACAGCGTCTTGATTAAACCGGGTTTCATCGTCGCTGGCTCTTCTGGTTAGCTGGCTTTGCACCTCATCCAGCTCATTGTAGACATAATCCACTGCTTCGGCTCCCCGATAGACGGTCGAAAGTGTAGGAGTTCCCGCGTCTTCCGGTTGTTTATCAAAGGCAACATTGTAGAGGTCCAGCAGCCACCAGTTATAGAGAGCTTTCAACGCACGGGCTTCAGCATCCAGTTGTTGATCTCCGCCATTCTCTCGAATGGTTTTTTGAGCGATGGACGCCCGGCCAATGGCCTGCGTAAAATTGCGCCATACATCAATGATGGTAATATGTAACGGAGTCCAGGCATGTTGATGCATTTCGATGAATCGTCCGCCGTCAAACCAGTCGGTTCCACCGCGGAACGGAACGATCTGTTCGATTGAGGAGACACCCTGAAGATTATTCAGCCAGTTGTGTCTCATTAACGGTTCAGTCATCAATTGATAGGCCGGAGCCAATGTCCGCTCGGCAGCTTCCGGGTGATCCAGCGCATCCTGCTGGAGTGCCGTATCCCTGACCGTCTCACTAAGATCGGAACAAGAGTACAATACACCTGCCGTAACAAATAGTGTGACTATAAATATTAACTTTTTCATAATTACAACCTCAATTTAAAGTATTAGAGTGACAAATTGATTGAAAAGCTAAACGACCGGGCCGTTGGATATCTTGAACTGTCGATTCCCAACGAACGGAATCCGCCTACCGACCTCTGCCTGTCCACTTCAGGATCAAATCCGGGATAGTCGGTAATCGTAAAGAGATTCCTGCCGGTAATGGATAATTGGAGCCTGCTCAACGGAAGGTTGGCGGTATTGACATCATAACTGATTGTGGCGTTATTCAACCGAAAGTAACTTCCGTCGTACACAAACCGAGAAGATGCCGTAGCCGAGTTGGAGGGTGACTCGTCAGGATCAAATCCTACCCTCGCAATATTGTTGCCGGCATAGAGTTGCGGCATGTTGAACAGGGCATTATGGTCATTCCAGTAAATCATATTTCCGGAAACCCCGTTAAAGTTCAATCCCAGATTCCAGTTACGGTATCCGAAATTGGCCGTAATCCCGTAGTTATAATCAGCAAGAGCACTTCCAGGGGATACGCGGTCACCATCGGTAATGTTTCCGTCTCCGTCCACATCCCTGAAGATATTTTCGCCGTTTGAATCGAGGCCTTGATATTCGAATACCCAGAAGGCGCCAAAGGGCAGGCCGTCTCTGAATACCTGCACGGTTTCACCCGACAGCCCCCGGCCTTTGAGAAACCCAGTACGGATTTGATCTACCGGCATGTTTCTGATTTCGTTATCCAGGAATGAGATGTTCCCGCCGATATCAAAGCTGATATCGGACCCGATTTGTTGCCAGTAACGCAAATCCAGTTCAAGGCCCTGGTTCACCACTTCCATGTCGTAATTGCTCCAAAACGAACTGGTCGCCGCAATCGGATCCACACCCGTTGTCGTCTCAAAGAGAATATCGGTTGTAACTTTTCGGTATAAGTCAACCGATCCGGAAAGAGATCCGTTAAAGAAACCGTAGTCAAACCCGATATTGGTCTGTTCGGTCACCTCCCATCGGATATCCTCGTTCTGGGTCCTGACAAATGTAATCCCAGGAACGATGACACCGGGCCTCATCTGGTACCCTGAACCCTGGGCAACATTAATACGCGGTTGGGTAATACCGTCTGGTATATCCTGATTACCGGTTTGACCCCAGCCGGCCCTTAACCTCAGATTGGTCAATACATCGCTATCAATAAAATCCTCATCAGTAATTTGCCATGCAACAGAGAACGACGGGAAGAAGCCGTAACGATGGTCATCTCCGAAACGAGAAGAACCGTCGGCCCTCAATGTGGCTGTGAGAAAGTAGCGCTGTTGATAATTATAATTGGCTCGCCCGAAAAAGGACTGCAGCTCATTAATCCCCGAGAATCCACGGGGTCGGTCTTCGGGAGTAACTCGGGTACCTATGCCCGGATTGTGGTAACCTTCTATCTCAGTGGTAGAAAAGTCCCGAACAGCGAAGCCTCTGCCTTCTCGTTCAAAGCGCTGGAAAGAAAAACCTCCCAATATATCAAAATTGTTATCCTCGACGGAGAACACATAGTTCAATACACTTTCCGTTTGGAGCATCGTGTTTTCCCGGTTATTGTAATTTACCGCTCCCAGGGGAGCTTCAATTCGCCGATTATTATGAGGGCTTACCTGCGAAAACCGGTTCGACTGTGAGTTATCGACAGCCGCATTAAATCGGTACTCAAGGCCCTCCATTAGCTCAAAATCAACATTCACACTTCCAAGGATACGTGTCGTTTCTCCAAAATCCGTAAAGATTTCCGGTACCTGTACCGGGTTCAGACCTTCCTCGGTAATCTCATAAAACGATCCGTCATCATTATAGATCGGTTGCGTGGGGTTTTGTGTCAACGCATTGGTCAGCATATCCCCCAGGTTTGTACTGTGATTATTCGAAACCGGTACATAATCGGTATTCTGCCGGTCGGCCAGCAGGTTAAGGCCGACATTTAAACGGTCATCCAGAAATCGTTGGTTTACTCGCAATCGTCCGCCGAAATTTTGAAGCTTATTTGTAATGATCAAACCTTCCTGGTCTGAAAAATTCAACGAGGCTGTATAATCCGAATTCTCGGTTCCACCACTGTAGGAGATCGAATGACGATTCGACATGGCGGTTTGAAGGATTGCATCAAAATAGTCGGTACGATGTCCCATATCCCTATTACCTTCCCCGATGGATTGTTGAAAGTCGACAAACTCCTCGGGGCTTAACATGTCAATCTTGTTGGCGATATTCGAGACGGTAACGCTTCCCGAATAGTTTAACTGGGCCCTCTCGGCCCCTCCACTCTTGGTGGTGATCATGATCACACCGTTGGAGGCACGTGATCCGTAGATGGCGGTGGCTGAAGCGTCCTTTAATACGTCAATCGACTCAATGTCGTTAGGATTTAAAAATGCCAGCGGATTCGTCTTGGAAGGAGCTCCGGGGCCGAAGTCATCCCCACTCGCTTCCGTATCGGCACTATTGTCAATCGCCACACCGTCTATCACATACAGCGGCCCGCTTCCAGCACGAAGAGTTCCGGGTCCACGTATGATTACCGTTTGGGGTGAACCCGGCTGACCACTTTGCGCCTGGATATTTACACCCGATATTTTTCCCTGCATGAGTTCTTCCGGCGAGGACGTAAGCCCCCGGTTGAAGTCTTCCTCACTCACAGATCCGATAGAACCGGTCAGTTCACCTCTTCGCTGGGTTCCGTAACCGACAACGACGACTTCATCCCCAACCAGTGCCTGGGAACTCATTTCAATGTCGATGTTCGTTCTTCCCTGAATCGGTATTTCCTGTGTCACATAACCGACATAGGAAAACACCAGGGTTTCCTCGAGAGAAGGAACTGTCAACTCATACTGCCCGTCAATATCCGTTGTGGTCCCTGTAGTCGTCCCCTGTACAATGATGTTCACCCCCGGAAGAGACTCTCCGGTTTGGGCATCTGATACTACACCCCTCACAGTTTGAGCCTGCATGGTCCCTGCCAGCAAGCAAAAACCAAATATCAGACAAACCGTCCTTGTCATGGTAATATGTTTCATAATTTAACCTCAATCATATTCTATTAGCGTTGAATTTTGTATCAATAAGAAAGCGCTGGTTAACTTCTTCCCAACTATCCACCTGTAATCTGCGAGCCAGTATATCGAGTCCCGTTTACAGAACTGTTAGGGGATAGTTATTGAATTGTTAAAGATGCTTTTCAATTGATTATGACTCCTGTTTTCAGTAAGATTCACAGCAGGCTGAAAACGTTTCCACAGTTAGATAATGAAAACGTTAACAAACATCAAATCAAATATTCAATTGTTACCCTGTTTAAATCTTCAAAAAGAATTATGATATAAGTTAATTATTATTAAATAGTTACAAATTACACATATGGCTTCTACCTGTTATGAGGATAGCATGCCGTAATACAAAATCCTCGTCAAACTACGCTTTTATTTGTAACGTTTTCCCCTATTTTAGGAAAACGCTTCGCCGGAAATCATGAACAGCACAGACAGAAGGATTTATCCTCCATTATTTTTTCCGCTTATTTAAACCGATCGTCTCCTGAATTGTGTTATGAACCTAATTATTTAACATTTATGTGGATTGTTACTTCATTTGTGGGTTTTACGTTATTCGTTGCCATCTATTCGTGGTACAAGTTACGGGGTGAAAACCTGTATACTTCGGACGGCTATTTTCTTGGGGGAAGATCCCTGAGTGCCGGTGTAATTGCCGGTTCCATGATGCTGACAAACATTTCGTCCGAACACCTGATCGGGATGAATGGCTCGGCCTACAAGAACGGCATGGTCATCATCAGTTGGGAGACCACAGCAACGATCGGATTGATTTTCGGAGCCCTCTACCTGGTTCCCCGATACCTCAAAATGGGACTTTCCACCATTCCGAAATTTCTTGAATTGAGATTCGACCGGGCCACAAGAAGTATCGCCGCCGCCTTGCTGGTCTTCTCTTTTGTGTTTACCCTGTTACCGATTGTGTTGTATACCGGAGCTATTAATTTTGAGGGGATATTCGATATTTCCGAAGTGCTGGACGTGAGCCATCAGCAAAGTATCTGGATTCTCGTAGTCGGCATCGGGGTGATCGGCGCCCTCTATTCTATTCTCGGAGGGTTAAAAGCTGTCGCCATAGCGGATACCGTAAACGGAGTAGGGCTGATTCTTGGCGGATTGTTAATCCCGATTCTGGCCTTTATACAAATCGGTGATGGAAATATTTTAAGCGGCGTTGACCGCGTTTACCAGCATGCTCCTGAAAAATTCAGTATTGTCGGGGCGCCGGACTCGGTTCTTCCCTTTAGTGCGATCTTTACCGGACTTGTGATCAATCAGATCTATTTCTGGAGCATGCACCAGTCTATCATTCAACGGGCCCTTGGGGCCAAAGATTTGGCTGCAGCCCAAAAAGGATTATTGCTGACCGGCGTTTTTAAGCTCCTTATCCCCCTCATTATTGCTGTGCCCGGAGTCATCGGATTCTATTATTTCGGCGACACCCTCTATGACAATCAGGATTTCATCTATCCAATGATGATCCATGAAGTACTGCCGACGTTTTTTATCGGCATCTTTGCCGCCGTATTCATGGGAGCCGTTCTAAGTACATTTAACAGTGTCATCAACAGCGCTGCCACGATTTACACGATTGATATCTATAAAATTTATGTCAACAAGGAGGCCAGCGAACGACAAATGGTAAATGTTGGAACGCTCGTTTCCACGATTGTTGCTGTATTTGCCATTTTTGTAGCTCCTTTTATGAGCTATGCTCCCGAAGGGATCTATCAATTGCTGCAAACCCTGAACGGGTTGTTTTTTGTCCCTCTCGGAACTGCTATCCTGGCCGGCTTTTTCCTGAAACATATCTCTGCGGCAGGGGTGAAGGTAGCCCTGGTCGCCGGTATGGTGTTTTACCTGATCACCGAACTATTCGTCGATACGGGAATTCATTTCGTCCATATTTGGGGGATCATGTTTATCGGCATGATCATCGTTATGTATATTGTTTCCTGGTTTTACCCTGTCGAGAAAGAGTTTAAGATCACCGACGTGGAAGTTGTCGATTTAAAGGAATGGAAATACGCAAAAATCGTATCCGTCATTCTGATTCTGGTAACCATCGGAATATATATCCTCCTTTGGGGTGAGCCATACTAAAAACAATACCTTATATGATTGATCGAAGATCCCTTTACTCTTTCTGCATCCTTCTCCTGGCATTTCTCTATACCGCCTGTGATGAAAACGGGGAGATCCCCCCGGACAGAGAAATATATGTCTGGTCGCATAATGACTATGAGCAATCCCGGCCCCTGTTCCAGGCACTGGATTTCGGATATCAAATGATTGAAGCAGACCTTCATTTGATCGACGGACAGTTGGTTGTTACACACGACTCTCCTGAAGATCCGGATCAGACCCCCCTGTTTGAGGAGCTTTATTTAAAACCCCTGGCTGAAATTATTGAACAAAACGGAGGGGTTGTGCTTCCGGACAGCGAATTATCCTTCTATCTGGTAATTGATGTGAAAACCGGGGCCGAAAATACCTTCGAAGCCATCTTAAAAGTCATCGAACCGTATCATGAGCTTTTTACCAGAAAAGCAGACGGGGCCTGGATTGAAGGTCCGATCCATTTGCTGATATCGGGAAACCGTCCGGAGCTGACGGCAGACTCACCCGACAGAATTGCTTTTCTGGACGGCAGAATCCCGGATATCGGACAGGGGTTGTCGTCCGATCTCTACCCGGTAATCAGCGATAACTGGAATAACCACTTTGACTGGAACGGAACCGGCCAAATGTCAGCGGATGAATACAACAGGCTGACTTCCTATGTCAAAGATGTCCATGCCGAAGATAAACGGATCCGTTTTTGGGCAACGCCCGACAGGGAAAGTGTCTGGGAGGTATTACTCGATGCCGGCGTAGATATCATCAATGTGGATGACCACAGAGGCTTGAGAGAATTTCTGGATCAACATGAGATGCCAATGAAAATGTAGATACTTGATAAGGCCCAAACCCTTTTTTACAGGTCTGCATCCGAAGTCATCACAGGTAAATGGATTGCAGAAAAATAGTACCCTGTTTGATCCTCAAAAACCCCTCGCCTGCCACTTTTTGTGTGAAATCGTTTTTATTTATTTGCATTGACTGAAACAGCCACAATCAATTCCGGATCATCTGCAGCATTATTATAGTACGAATCAACATCGAAAGAACTGAATGAATATGAAATCAAATATTTTAATTAGTATATCTATCCTTCTGCTCACAGCATGCAGCCAACAAATACCTGAATCCGGCCAGGGAAGCAATTCTGACGATCATCCGGTTCAATTAAAAGTGGCCACGTATAATGTCGAGGTAAGCAGAAGTGCTACAGCACATGAAATTGGCGAGGCCCTTAAACCCTACAACTTCGATGTTATATGTTTTTCCGAAGCCCCCGGCGGAGACTGGTCCGAAAACGTCGCAGCGGCTTTAGGCCTTGATCATGTGGTAGTCGGCCGCTATTCGACCGCCGGACATGAGGATAAATATAAAAGTATCGTTAGCAGAACCCCCCTGTACGGGTATGAAGAGTTCCTGATGACCGATACCCTGCATACGGTCACCAAGGCTTTCACTCAAATAGAAAACCAAGAAATTGCCCTCTATTCCGTGCATTTCCCCTTCGGATGGAGGGACGCTGAACATATCAGGGAAACGACTGCAAAGTTAGCCCACTTTGCCTATTATTTAAGAGCAAGGCAGCCAGACGAGACGAGTCTGGTGCTGGGTGATTTTAACTTCATTCCTTCCAATCCCAAATCTGTAAGCAATGACTATGAAATGTTCGTCAATGCCGGACTGGAAGTCAGCTGGAAAGAATTGGGGGTGGATGTAACCCGGCGGAAAACCCACAATGCATTTGAACCTGATGATGAGGACAGCGGAAACGTGATCGACCACATCCTGTACAACCCTGACAAGGTACGGGCTCTGGATGGGGACATCATTGAAATGGATCCGCCGTTGTCAGATCACAAACCCGTATGGGCTCTGTTGGAAATTTATTAAAAAACAGAGGAGCAGAGGGTTCCTCTATCTGGAGGATTCCCTCCTCTTCCTTGCCACCCCCTCTGATTCATCATCCGTGCAATTCACCCCTCTCCCGCTGCCTCTATACCCTTCCCGGATCACGAACCGAAACGAACCGAAACGAACCGAAGCTATGGATACCCGGATTTAATCGTCTCTTCTTTCCCCGGCTTTTGAAATTGACAGGTTTTTACTTATTGGGTTTATTTTAGGTTTTTGATGAAGATATAGTACTTTTGCAAAGTCATTGTTCCCTGTTGTGACACCCTGGTAACAGGCCGGGAAATGAAACCTGAAAAATTTGACAAGTATTATGAATTGAACATATTCAAGGCAAATCATTCATTGGATATGCTGTTCAGTTTTAAAAAAATCATTTTGCCGGTATTGGCCTTGTCATTTATTCTGCAAACCGGGTGCAGCGGGGAATCCGAATACCCCTCCAGACCGATTACGCTTATTTGTCCCTGGTCGGCCGGCGGGGGAACAGACCGTGTTTCCAGGCAGATCGCCTTTCAGTTGGAAAGAGAGTTGGGAGTGCCCGTCAATGTGATCAATGCGACCGGCGGCGGGGGAGTCACCGGTCATACCCGTGGTGCCCTGGCCCGGCCAAACGGGTATATCATGACCATGACGACAGCCGAGATTAACATGCTTCACTGGCGGGGATTGACGAATATCACCTACCGGGATTACCGCCCCCTGATGAAAGTAAACCGGGACAATGCGGCGCTGTTCGTCCGGGCGGATGCCTCGTGGAAGAATCTGGAGGAACTGGAAACGGAGATTCGTGAGAACCCGGGGCAGCTTCAGGCTTCCGGCACTGCCTTCGGGGGAGTATGGCACGTGAGCCTGGCAGGATGGCTTCTGGAAGCTGATTTACCGGCCGATGTGCTTACCTGGATCTCCATCAACGGCTCAGCTCCCTCCCTGCAGGAGCTGACTGCCGGCGGGGTAGATATGGTTGTATGCAGCTTTCCCGAAGCCCGGTCTCTGTATGAGGCCGGCGAAATCCGCAGCCTGGGAGTGATGGCCGACGAGAGACTGGAAGAACGGCCGGATATCCCGACGTTCAAAGAGCAGGGATATGACTGGAGTAGTGAAACGTGGCGCGGACTCGCAGTACCGGCTGAGACGCCTGATGAACAATATGCTGTACTTCTGGAAGCAATTGAGAATGTATTGAAGAGTAACGAATATCAGAATTTTCTGGAAACTTCCGGTTTTGGCGGCGGGTTTGAATTGCCGGATGAATTCCTCCAGTCACTTGAAGAGGAAAACCGTACATACGGGGAAATTTTCAACAGCGAAGCCTTCAGGTCGGTCGTCGCTCAGCGTTACGGCCCCATGCTGTTTCCGTACATCCTGATGGGAATCATGGGACTGGTATTTCTGGGAATTATCTTTTCAGGGGATGTTCGCCAGGCTGAATCGGCCGAAACGATCACCTCCAAAGATTACCGCCGCCTGTTCTGGGTGATCGGGTTAGTGATTCTTTACCTGTTGGTTGCCGAAAGCCTCGGGTTTATCCTTTCAACCTCACTTATTCTTGCTGTACTGATGTGGCAATATCGCGTGTCCTGGAAAACGGCAGTATGGGTAATCGTGATCACTGTCCCCTTGCTCTATCAACTTTTTGCAGTCTATCTTCGGGTACCTCTTCCGTGGGGCCTTCTGGGATGGTAAATCAATAAACGATTATGATCGAAGCAATTTACGAGGCATTACAACTCGTCGTTTTTACTCCGTCTATTTGGCTGGTCATTCTTTTTTCAGCCATATACGGAGTTTTTCTGGGTGCCATTCCCGGATTAACAGCAACCATGGCCGTCGCTCTTTTTGTACCCATCACCTACTGGATGGATCCCATTCCAGCCCTTGCAGCCATCGCAACGATGAGTGCATGTGCGATTTTTGCCGGGGATATTCCTACCACGTTGCTGCGTATTCCGGGTACACCTGCCTCAGCGGCTTATGTGGATGATGCCTATGCATTTACTCTGCGCGGAGAATCGGAAAAACCCCTGGGCACAGCTCTTGCAGGAAGTGTGATGGGAGGCTTATTCGGCGCCATCATCCTCATGATCCTAGGGCAACAACTGGCGAGGGTAGCAGCACAGTTCAGCGTTGCCGAGTATTTCTGGTTATATCTGCTCGGACTCAGCTCAGCGGTAGTCGTATCTCGCGGTTCTGTATTAAAAGCCTTGCTTGCCCTTTTAATCGGCCTGCTGCTTGCAACGGTTGGGCTGAGTGCAGTTCATACGGAAGCACGGTTTACTTTTGGATTTCCTCAATTATATCAGGGGATCAGTTTCATCCCGGCAATGATCGGGCTGTTCGGCCTTTCGGAAGTCATACGCAATACCATCCGCCTGGGGAGTCAACCCTCTCTCGACCCTTCGAAGACAGACCAGAAAAATCAGGCCTCAACTTACTCTTCTTCTTTCAGGAAATGGATGATGGATCCCATCCTGACAGTATTTGAGAAACCCTTTCGTATGATGGCAAAACGCAAACGCGATTTTTTACGATCCGGTTTGATCGGTTCGCTGACCGGTATGCTGCCGGGAGCCGGTGCGGATATGGGATCATGGATTTCTCTGGCTGCATCAAAAAGATCCAGCAGCGACCCGGACCGGTATGGCAAGGGCTCTCTCGAAGGCATCTCCGATGCGACCACTGCCAACAACTCGGCGCTGGCCGGAACATGGATCCCTTCCCTGGTATTCGGTATTCCGGGCGACTCCATCACGGCTATTGTGATTGGGGTTCTGTTGATGAAGAACCTGAACCCAGGCCCCGACATCTTTATCGATCAGCCGGTCCTGGTCTACAGCATCTACCTCTCATTCATCCTGGCTAACATCGCCCTGTTGGTCGTGGGATACTTTGCCATCAAAGCGGGACGATTTGTATTCAAAATCCCACAACGTGTCCTGCTGCCGTTGATTCTCATCTTTTGCATTATCGGCTCCTATGCCATACAGGGAAGTTACTTTGACGTCGGGATCATGC
>JBBDNC010000160.1:0-14411 GCA_040877875.1 Balneolaceae bacterium
CCTTACTCACTGACCCAATTACACACTGTA
Organism: Balneolaceae bacterium; assembly: GCA_040877875.1. Lineage (GTDB taxonomy): Bacteria > Bacteroidota > Rhodothermia > Balneolales > Balneolaceae > JBBDNC01. The sequence continues at coordinate 31 of JBBDNC010000160.1, forward strand.
CCCCTGACACACTGTAGCCCTGACACACTGTTTCACTGTTTGTTGTAAATTTTGGCGAGGAGGAGACGGTTAATTTTTCGTGTATCGGTTCGGGGTAGATCCCGCATGACAATGAATTCCTTTGGCACCTTGAATCCGGAGAGAGATTTTTTAAGGGAAGCTCGGATTTTTTCCGTGTTCAAATCATCGTCTTCATCCGGTGGTTCAGACGGATGAATAAAAGCTACCAGACGCTGTCCCCACTCTTCATCCTCAATGCCGATCACGGCCGCTTCATGAATGCCTTCCAGCTTTTCAAGGGCTTCTTCGACCTCATAGGGATTCACATTTTCACCTCCTGTTATGATAAGGTCTGTACGCCGGGTTTCGATAAACAAGTGTTGAAAACGATTCAGTTTCCCGATATCTCCCGTTTTGAACCAACGATCCTTGTCGAAAGCTTTTCCGGTGAGTTCCTGCCGGAGATACCCGTTGAAAACCTGGGGGCCACGCAGCCAGATCAGGCCGGGTTCATTTGCCGGAAGGACCTCCCCCCGGTCATTGCGAACCTGAATTTCATTCGGCTTGAATATTTTCCCCACACTGGATTTAGGAAGATACATTCCACTCGGTTTCAGCATCGGATTGGCTACAATCTGGGCAAAAGTTTCCGTCATCCCGTAACTTGTTACAATGGGAATTCCACGTTTTACCGCCTCTTCAATCAAAATGGAGTGTATCGGCCCGCCGCCCAATAGAATGGCTTTGAACTCCCCGTGAACGTGAAAAGCCGTGTTTTGCAAAAGCCGTTTTAACATCGTGGGAACGAGGGAGGCCACCTGGAATAATTTATTTTCTGACAGGTATCCGGCCACTTTTCCAGCCTCATAACCGCTCATCCGGTAGATGGCCGCGTGGTATAACAGGCAGCGAAGGATGATGCTGATCCCCCCCACGTGATTCAGCGGGAGGCAGAGAAGCCAATAACGGTTTTCGTCGGGTTTGAAATTTTCAGCCGATGATTTTGCCGCAAATAATACCTGTCTGCGCAGAATCGGTACGATTTTGGGAGTACCGGTAGAACCGGAGGTTTGGAAATACCCGAGTATTTTTTTTGGATACCGATTCGAAAATAGCAAAGGATCGGCTTCGGCTTCCCGGTTCAGTTGTTTCGATGGAATGGTAAAACCCGGAATCCGCCTGAGACGCGATCTCGTTTTGGCATCTTTAACAGCTACCGGACTTTCGATCTCTTCAAGCAGTTGTTGCAATTCAGGATGGCTCATCTTCGGCGATATCGGGATAAAGGGAATTCGCAATAACCAGCAGGCTGAAATTGTAAAAACCAGCTCATCCGAAGAATGGCTGAACAGGGCAAGCGGGTGCTCCTCGTCAATCGTATATTTTTTTAGTTTTCCGGCAAACCAGTTGCAGAAAGCATACAAGTTCTTATAGTCGTAGATACGGTTTTCCGATGCCAGAAAGTTTAATTCCGGATGAGGTAAAGAGTAGGAGGGGGGAGCCGGGAAATCTTCAGGGTTCATAGGATTGCAGGTGAACGAAGTATTCCGAATTACATTGTTTAAAATCCACTCCCCAGTTCGTTGAGGATTCCGGGCGGTACACTGCCTGACCTGCGGAAAGGGGTAAAAGGTCGTTTTCAAAGTAGCGTCCGGTATCCAGTCCGTGGGCGTATTCGGGAGTGCCGATCATCCCGGCGATCGATTCAAGTATTTTTCGTCCGACTCCGGATTCGAAACTGGTTGTCAGGATCCAATTTGTTTTCATATTGGTTTTGTGGCTGCGGGTGTCTGGTTTATTTAAAAGAGAATTGTGACGGCGGATTGTTTCAAATAAATCTAAAATATTTCCAAAAAGCATCGGTTTGAGGACCAGGATATCGGCAGGGATGCCATCGGGCCGGTACAGAAACTGATTCAGTTGTTCTCTCGTCCGTACCGATTCGTCCAGGGCAATCGGAACAGGGCTCAGTGCGCGCAACTCCCGGAGTTGGCCGGGATGGGTTATGGCAACGGGTTCTTCAAAATATTCGACCGGAAGAGAATCAAATAATGTAAAGTATTCTTTTGCCCGGTCTGCCGGCCAGCTCCGGTTCGCATCCACCCGGAAGTGAAGATCCGGGAAACGGGCTGAAGCCGTTCGGATCGCCTCCGGCAGTAAGCCGGGTGGATTCCCGCATTTCAATTTAAGGGTTCTGTATCCCTGATGATAGCTTGCCTCGATCCGATCCAGGAGTTCTCTTTTGTTGTGTTGGAGTCCGATTACTGCATTGACCCGGACAGGGCTGTTTAACTTGCAATCCAGTAAATGATGTACCGGGGTTTGACTTCTTTGTGCGATGAGGGCTGTCCCGGCGGTGCTGATTCCGAATTGTACCGAGGGAGGTAAATCCAGGGTTTCCATTCCGGCGGATAGTTCCCGAAGGGTTTCGGAGGCCTGTAACAGGCGATGAATCTTGGGAAAATTAACTGTCAGACAGCTCTGTGCATCGGCCGTTGATTCTTTTGAAATTCCGGGCAGGGGGGCAATCTCCGAAACTGCATCACATTCTGAACCCCGGTAGTGGATCAGGATCCCTTCCCGATAAGACAACGTGCCGCCTGCCGTGTGAAAGGGTGTTTTAAATGGAAGCCGGTATTTGAAAAGATCGATCATCAGGTCAGCCTGCATTTCTCGCAGCCTCTACACACTGTGGTTCTCAACGTGTCAGAATTTTTCATTTAACTTCTTGTTTATCAAATATATACCGTGCGCTCACAAAATATTTTGTAGAAAATACGGGTCAGGCCGTATAACTCAGGATCCCTGCCGAAAGCAGAATTCCAAACAAAAGCATGAATTGTGCCGTTCTTTCCAGAGCGAGATTGAGCGACTCCTTACTTTCATGAAACCAAATCCAATTTAACAGATACAGGGCAAACGGGAGGGATAAAAGGGGGAGCAGAATCATACCGCTGAAATTATAGAGACTGTATAAGAGAGGTAAAACCGTATAGGCAAGGATCAGCATGAGAAGGTATTCGATTTTAAGTGCCCGTTCGCCCAGTAATACCCCGATCGTTTTTTTCCCTACCTCCCGGTCCTGGTCAATGTCCCTGAGATTATTAACCACGAGGATATTCACACATAATGCGCCGACCGGCAAAGAGAGCCAGAAGGAACCGGGCGACCATTCCAGGGCATTCACATAGTACGTTCCCATGACGGCCACGAATCCGAAAAATAAAAATACAAACAGATCCCCGAGTCCGTTATAGCCGAGCGGAAAGGGTCCGCCGGTATAGAGGATGCCGAAAATGAGAGAAAAGACCCCGATCCAAAATACGATCCATCCGCCGATCCAGACAAGATACAAACCTGCCAAAAAGGCCATACTCATTGTTCCGATGGTTGCAAAAAGCATGGCGCGGGGTGAAATCCGGCCGGAAGCCGTCGCGCGCTGAAACCCGATTCGGGTATCCGTATCGGCCCCCTTGACAAAATCGAAATAGTCATTTGCAAAATTGGTGCCGACCTGGATCGTCAAAGCACAGAAAAGGGCGACCAGGGTTGCAAGAGTATCCAACGAATGATCCGCCCAGGCCAGGGAAGCTCCGGTTAAAACAGGAACAAAACCCGCGAAAAGGGTCTTCGGACGCGCAGCATCAAGCCAAAAATTCCATTTTCTCATTCAATAATCTATGGTTATCCCTTTATATTTGAGTCGGGTTCAAGCAGAAAAAAAGATAGTGAAAATTGAAATACCTAAAAAAATTTGGATTTTTAGGTTTGATTTTAAAAAAGTAAAGCCGGCGAGAATTGGAAGCGCTATCAAATCGAACTTTTTAAGTTTTTATCATACGATAGCCTTTATCATTTAACTATTAATTATTTCTATATTAAAAATTTTTGTAAAAATTGTGAATGCCCCTATATTTAAACCGTTCAATAACCCGGAACCTAAAACTATTGACGGTATCCATTTATGACTCAATCTACTCGCAGGTATGACACACTCGCTGCTGCCAGAGGCTGGAAGCCTGGTGATAACGGTGAGATAGGAAATATGAATATCACCCAGATTTTTGGTGAGAACACACTCAGTCTTGACGGCCTCAGGGAACGCCTTCCCAAAGAAGCCTGGAAAGGCCTGAAGAAAACCATTGAAGAGGGGCAGGCTCTTGATATTTCCGTCGCAGATGCGGTTGCTGTAGCTATGAAGGACTGGGCGACGGAAAAGGGAGCAACTCACTTTACCCACTGGTTTCAGCCTCTTACAGGGTTTACTGCCGAGAAGCATGATAGTTTTATTACACCTAATGAAGGCGGCGGCGCACTTGCCGAGTTTTCAGGCAAGGAATTGATCCAGGGCGAACCGGATGCTTCGAGTTTTCCCAGCGGCGGACTTCGTCAGACGTTTGAAGCCCGCGGGTATACGGCCTGGGATCCTACCTCTCCGGTATTCCTCGTTGAAAATCCAAACGGAACCTACCTGTCCATCCCTACTGTTTTTGCATCGTGGATGGGAGATGCCCTCGATCATAAAACTCCACTGTTGCGATCGATCGAAGCGTTGGACAAGCAGGCGAAACGAGCATTGAAGCATTTTGATGTCGAGGCCCGGCGGGTGGTTTCTACCGTAGGCTGCGAACAGGAATATTTTCTGATTGACCAGGAATTCTTTTACAGGAGGCCTGATTTTATGACCTCCGGCCGTACACTGGTGGGAGCTAAACCTCCTCGCGGACAGGAAATGGACGACCACTATTTCGGGTCTATTCCCGAACGTGTACTGTCGTTTATGCTTGAAGCTGAACGGGAGCTCTACCGGCTTGGAATTCCGGTTAAGACGCGGCACAATGAAGTGGCCCCGAGTCAATATGAAATTGCCCCGCTCTTTGAAACCTGTAACATCGCAGCGGATCATCAGCAGTTAATGATGTTGACCCTCAAACGAGTGGCACGGAAATACGGACTGGAATGTGTACTCCATGAAAAGCCGTTTGACGGCCTGAATGGAAGCGGCAAACACTTGAACTGGTCGCTGTCAACCAATGCCGGCGAAAATCTGCTTGACCCGGGCGATAATCCGCATAACAACATGCGCTTCCTGTTTTTCTTTGCAGCGGTTTTGCGTGCGGTTTATAAGCATCAGGATCTGCTAAGAATATCTATCGCCAGTGCTGCAAACGACCACCGGCTGGGTGCGAATGAAGCCCCTCCCGCTATTCTTTCAGCTTTTATCGGCGAGCAGCTTGAAGATGTTGTACATCAGTTGCTAAATGGCGGACTCAAGGATTCCAAGCAGGGTGGCCTGCTGGGCCTCGGTTCTCCGGTACTGCCCGAGATTCCAAAACATGCGGGCGACAGAAACCGGACTTCACCGTTTGCCTTTACAGGGAACAAGTTTGAATTTCGGGCTGTCGGATCCAGCCAGTCTATCTCGTTTCCGATCGTAGTACTGAATACGATTGTCGCAGATGCGATTGAAGAGCTCTGTACCGATCTTGAAAAGTCTGTTGAGGATGAAGGGCTGGAAGGAGCCCTCGGAAAAGTACTCAGAAAGAGCTTTTCCGAATCGAAAGATATCATCTTTAACGGGGACGGTTATTCGGATGAATGGAAGAAGGAAGCTGAAAAACGCGGCCTGCTCAATCTGCGGTCAACGGCCGATGCGCTTCCGAAACTCACCGACAAGAAGAACCTTGACCTGTTTGAACGTTTTAACATATTGAGTGAACGTGAAGTTTATTCACGACAGGAGATCTGGGCCGAGCAGTACGTGACCACCCTGAATATCGAAATCGATACGACGGAAGCGATGGCGAGAACCATGGTGTTCCCGGCCGCCGTCCGGTATATCAATGAGTTGTCCGCAACCGTCCGGTCAACCGCAGAATTGAAGATGAAGAATTCCGGCTCTGAATCGATGCTGAAAATTGTCAATGAGGCATTGAACAATCTCGGGGCAGCTCTTGAGAAATTGAGAGAGGTTCAGACTAAAATTGATACGGGCGACGATGTCCTGAAAAAGGGGAAAGCTTATCGTGAGAAGGTCTTCCCCGTAATTACGGAAATCCGTGATTCGGTGGATCTACTCGAACGCTATGTGGCGGATGACTACTGGCCGTTACCTATCTATCGTGAAATGCTGTTTGTTAAATAGCAGGATCGAGGATTTTTAAGACGTTTCCAAACCCGCCGGGAAGCAATTCCCGGCGGGTTTTTTTATGTCCGGCCGGTGGAGGTTCAGGGTAAAGGCCCCTGAGGATTGTATAAGGGTTAACACGGGGTAATATGCCTGTTATTTATATAAAAAATCTGGGGACATAAGACTAAGTCCGACTGTATCCCAGGCTCTTTGTAACGGCTGCTCTGCTTAAATTGAAAATGTAACACTTTGTGATTTGGCTCGTCATAAGGGTAAATCCAACTTAAAACATTGAAACTTACACTAAAAAAAATAATCCCTATGATGAATTCAATAATAACAAGAATTACGACTGTTTTTCTAACCTTGGGCCTTTTATTCGTCGCAGGGTGTGATAATGGTGTCATGAACGAGACTCCCGGATTCGGGTCTCTCGAAGTACGCTTGCACGATGCACCGGTTGATTTCGAGGAAGTGAATATTTTCGTTGACCGGGTTGAAGTGAACAGAGAAGAGGATGAAGAAGGCTGGATCGTACACAGCGAACCGGCACAGTATTATAATCTCCTGGAACTTGTGAATGGAAACTATGAGAATCTGGGAGTTTCAGAGCTTGAAGTAGGGACCTATTACCAGATTCGGCTCATACTGGGTGAGGATAACTATGTGGTTGTCGATGGTGAATCCCGTGAACTTACAACTCCAAGTGCGCAGCAGTCCGGTTTAAAACTGGTTATTAATAAAGAAATCCGTGAAGGAGAAGAATATGTTCTCCAGCTCGATTTTGATGCCGCTCGTTCCATTGTGGTAACGGGTCCGCCCCAAAACCCGGCAAATTATATTCTCAAACCGGTCATCCGGGCTTCTTCTGTGAGTGAAGACGGGAATATAGCCGGAACCGTCTTGCCGCCGGATGCACGGCCGGCCGTCTATGCCATCAGCAATCAGGAAACGCTCACATCTACTTTTTCAGACCCTGAAACCGGAGAATTTAAATTGATCGGACTTTCCGAAGGTTCTTATACCTTATCCTTTGAACCCCGTGAAGATGGATTTAATGGTACTGAATTAGAAGGCGTCGAAGTCGAACCGGGAGAAACCACAGACGTGGGAGAGATTGAACTGGAGACTGAATAAGAAGATGAAAACGGCGATGGGAATGACGAAAACAGTTAAGAATAATTGCCACGGTGTTCATCCTGCCGGGGAGAGGTGAAGTGAATTCCGACGTCTGGCAAGGGTAATGGGTCCGGGATTGGGGCGGCAATAAAAGGAAATGACCCAATCGTTCAACCGGCCGTTGCCTGGTATGCCTGACGTGAATTCAGTCTTGTAGGGAGTCATGCTCTCTTTGTCGGGAGATCGCACCTATTTTATACAGACGGCTGCTACCCTAAACTGCATAGAAAGCCAACAAGTACGGCCTGCGTCTTGAAAATCGCAGGCTGTTTTTTTTTGAGTGAGAACGCAGAAGTGAAACGTGACCAGAATGTGCGTCGTTTCTGCCCGTATACCCGTCAGGGTTAAACAAAGGGTTGATCACGACCGGTGGGGGGAAGACCCGTTCAAGCAACCTCCCCCGGCAGGCTCGAAACGATGATCTTATCTGTTATTCCCAATTTATAGGGAAAGCCAGGGGAATTTTCGGAAGTCCGGTTTGCGTTTTTCGAGGAAGGCTTTGCGGCCTTCTTCGGCCTCTTCGGTCATGTAAGCCAGGCGGGTGGCTTCACCGGAAAAGACTTGCTGGCCTACCATGCCGTCATCTACCAGGTTGAACGCAAACTTGATCATTCTTATGGCCGTCGGACTTTTGCCCAATATTTCCCTGGCCCATTGTATGGCGGTATCCTCGAGTTGTTCATGGGGCACCACTTCGTTGACCATTCCCATGTCGTAGGCTTCCTGTGCTGAGTAGGTCCGTCCGAGAAAGAAAATTTCCCGCGCCCGTTTTTGTCCTACCTGGCGGGCGAGAAGGGCGGATCCGAATCCACCGTCAAAACTGGCCACATCGGCGTCGGTCTGCTTGAACGCAGCGTGTTCACGGCTGGCAAGAGTCAGGTCACAGACGACATGCAGACTGTGTCCGCCTCCCACAGCCCAGCCGGGGACGACACAAATGACGACTTTGGACATAAATCGGATGATTCGCTGAAGGTCGAGTACATTGAGCCTCTGTACGCCATCACTGCCCTCGTAACCCGTCTTGCCTCGCACGTTTTGATCGCCTCCGGAACAGAATGCATAGACTCCATCCTTGGCGGGGCCTTCGCCCGTCAGTAAAATGACTCCGATTGAGGGATCTTCCCGGGCATCGATCAGGGCTTCTTCCAGTTCAAACAGGGTTTGAGGACGAAATGCATTCCGAATTTCCGGCCGGTTCAATGCGATCCGGGCAATTCCTTCCATTTTTCCATAGGTGATGTCTTCGTATTCTTTTACGGTAGTCCAGTTCATGGCTCAATTTTCTTGGTTGTGAACATTTTGATTTGATGGATAAATTTTTCCGGCTGATCCATGTGGACACGGTGGCCGGCTCCGGAGAGGATATTGAATTCCGAATCCGGCAATTTTTGGTGCAGAGAATCCATTTTGGAACAATATTTTTCATCTTCCTCACCGGCAAGTAAACATACCGGTTTTTTCAGATTTTTCAGCTTATTAAAGACGGAAGGCATAAATCCTGAACCGAATCCACGGAGACTGGCTGCAAGAAAATCGGGGTTCTGATTTCGCATGACCTTCTCATAAAGGGTTGGGTGTTTCGCCGGTGGATGAGTTTCAAAAAAAAGAGGCATTCGTTGCCAGGCAGCCAGGAATTCGTCAAAATTATTTTGAATAGCATGGGCCCGCTCCTCATCAAGCGCACGGCGTTCTTCTCTCGCTTCAGGATCACTGATGCCAGCATGTGTACTCTCCAGGATCAGGAGGTCGATCCGTTCGGGATACCGGATGGCATACTGGAGTGCCAGCCGGCCTCCCATGGAGTAACCGTGGAGGATCAGGGGGCGGAGCTGAAGGCGGTCGAGGATTGAATTCAGGCCTTCGATCTGTCTCTCTGCCTGATAGTGGGCGGGATCTGTGCTGCCTCCGCTACGCCCGTGGCCTAAAAGATCAACCGTGACGGGATTGCAGAATTCTGAAAGCGGGCCGATCAGAGGTTGAAACACCTCCCCGTTTCCCATAAATCCGTGCAGGATCACAAGCCAGGGAAGCTCCTGTTGATTTTGATGAATCGATACATGCCAGGGAATATTTTGACAGTATAATTTCAAATCGGGAAGTACATGAATTATCAGTGTGCCAGTTAACAGTGTGTCAGTGTATCAGTTATCAGTTTTATCAAAGGATAATCAACATTTCAGAATTCACGTTTTAAATTTACGAGTATAATTTAAAACTCGAACCTGCAAAGCCCTCTACTGATAACTGAAAAAGTTTTGTACCAATAAAGCACTTTTCTATCACAAATCATCAAATTTCATCTATAGTTTACGTGGCACCAGCCCCTGCAGCCAGTTTTCAAAACGATCGCCCCAAACTTCCAGGGAATATTCCTCTTCGGCTGTTTGCCGGCAGTCAGCCCGGCGAATCTTATCGATCTGATCCATGGCGTTCGCCATCTCATCCACCCGGCCGGGTTCCGTCAAAAACCCTGTTTTTCCCTGTTCGACAATTTCGGACGGCCCGCCCCGGTTATATGTGATGACGGGAACCCCGCATGCAAACGCTTCAATAATGACCATTCCGAAGGCTTCTGTCCAGTGGGGAGTCATAAGTAAAGCCCTCGCTTTACGAAGGATTTTTTGCATCTCTTTGGTTTCTAAAAACCCGAGGTATTCCACCGGTGCATCCGGGGCCTGGCGAAGAATTTCATTCCAGTAGTCCCTGTCTTCCATTTTACCAAGTATTTTCAGGGGGATTTTCTTCTTACGGCTTACCTGTACGGCATCCTCCAGGCCTTTTTCAGGTGAAATACGTCCTGCCCAAACAAGATAGTTTTCGGGTTGGGCGCAATAACGGTATTTGTTCAAATCGATCCCGCTTTTCAGGATTGTAAATGATTCGGGGACGGGAAAGGTCTCTGCCTGGGTTTTCGAGTAACATCCGAGACGGTTCGGGAATTCAGAAGCAACCCGCTTGAGTTCATAGTCGAGAGCATCACTCATGGAACTCATCGACATAAAATGGGCCAAAGGGGTTTCAAATTGAGATGTCAGATAGACAGGAAGCCAGTCGTAGGCAAAACTGAGAATCAGGTCATAGGAGTCTTGATGTTTTTCCGCATACGTACACATGTTGGTTAGTACGCTGTTGGAAGAGGTTCCCGATTTTTCCGCCTGCCGTGAGACTCGCTGGGCCCTGGGCTCTAATTCACCGGGAATCCGGATGATCGAACTGTCCGGGAGCATGGACTCTTCCGGTGCAAGAATATCAACCGAATGGCCCCTGTTTTGAAGAACATCCGACAGGTTTTGAATAGTAAGCTCCACACCTCCGCCGATCCCCGACCCCAGCGGAGCCACCGGTGTGGATAAAACAAGAAGGCGTATTTTCGAACGAAGACGATGCATCGGTTAAGTTGATTAAATCAAACTATTAAATAAAAGAGGGCTTTGCACAACCGGTCTTTTGCCCAATGCCTGCGTTATCACTGCGTGGGAATCGCTGCGCTCGGTGCGGTCGGTTGAAATCCTCACATATGGACTATATGCTGCGGTTTCAACCTCCCTCTGGCCTTGTCCTTGAACAAAATCCCTGGTTCTGCAAAGACCTCTAAAAGTGAAAGAATGTAATCCGTCAACCCGTGGCAGGAAAGGGTTACTTTTTCCTCTATCCCCTGAACCCTGTCAACCCTCACTTTCTTTTACCTGTAATTTATCCGCTTTCGTCAATTCCCCGAAAACTATTCCAAAGTTCCCGTCGCAGGTCCATCGAAGCATCCGGATTTGTACGTATTTCGACGACAGTGGTACGGGGCTGCTTCCACTGGTCCGGTTTCTGGTTATAGAGATCCTCTTTTGATTCGATCAGCCGGTAATCAAGTCCCCCGGCCTGGGCCAGCCGCCGGATCTCTACTTTTTGTGGGGTCTCGAAATAGGTGTCATAGAATTCCTTGTGGCGGTAAACGGGCAGCATCCGGAAGATGGTGCCGCCGCCGTTGTTTACAACTGCAATCACAAAGGGCTGAAGGGTGTTTTGTGCGGAGTAGAGCGCATTGGCATCGTGCAAAAAGGCCAGGTCGCCCGTCAGACAAAGCATCGGCCGGCGGGAGGATTTCTGGATGCCCAGGGCCGTGGAGACGATCCCGTCAATTCCCGCAGCTCCACGATTGACATACGTATGGCGGTGTCCGGTTTCGGGTCTGCCGAACAGGGCGGCATCCCGTACCGGGAAGGAGTTGGATAGCATGAGATCCCACGAAGCGGGCAGGTGAGTCAGAAAATGGCTGAAAACGTGTCCGTCGGTAAGCCGGTCTTCTTTTTGAAGAAGATTGTCTTTCAACCGGTCTGATTTTTCCGAGTATTCCTCCCAGGTTTGAGCCCACTCTTCGCTTTTTTGATCGATCGTACCGAGTTCCAGATGATCGGTGGAGAGTACCAGGCGGGGATTGGCTGAAATCGTTTCGTCGTGACAGGCATTCTGTGAGAGGCATTGCAGCATGGGGACGTCGCGATATTCTTCGAGGGCTGTTTGGACCGCTTTGCCGACCGGTTCATCCCCGAACCGGACGATCAGGTCGGGTTTCAGGGTCTCACGCACCTCCCGGGATCGCAGAAACATTTCAGCTCCGCGGACGATATGGCCGGACACCGGAAGATTGGCTCCCGGCTCACAGATTGCAGGTGAATTCAGCTTGCCGGCCAGATTTAGAAAGACATTTGCCAGGGAGCTGTACGGCAGCTCCGGTCCTCCAATCAACAGGGGCCGGTTTGACTGATTGATGGTCTCTGTAAGTTTTTCAGACAGGTGATTTCGCGGTTGCAAGGCGGGTGTTGTCCGTGCGGCCTTTTCAATTTCGTCTGTCTGGGCCCGGTTCAACTCCGATTGTTTTCGGATCGACTCCTCGTCCGGCTCCAGGGGTTTTCGGAACGGTGCATTAAGATGTACGGCACCGCCTTTATGAATGGAACCTTTGACGGATTGCCGGGCCAGCAGCCCGAGGCGTTTCAGATCTTCCGGGTTGTGAACCGGTTCTCCGAGTTCATGGAACAGAACGGCATAATCTCCATACAATTTTATCTGGTCGATTGTCTGGGAACTTCCGGTATTTCTAAGAAAGGGTGGGCGGTCGGCCGTGAGCACGACCATCGGGGCACCGGAGTGCCTGGCTTCCACCAGGGCCGGAAGATAATTGGCTGCCGCCGTTCCCGACGTACAGATCAGCAGGGCGGGGGCACCCTGATTTTTGCCTGTTCCAAGTGCCTGGAAGGCTGCCGAGCGTTCATCCAGCACCACGTGTTTAATCAGGCCGGGGTGAGCCGCAGCGGCAAGCGTAGCGGGTGTGGAGCGTGAACCGGGAGAGATAAACACATGCCGGACTCCCTCCTCATAAAAAGCTCGCATCAGGACAGACATCCAACTGAAAGAGTCTCCCATTTTACCGGATGGCCTGTTTGAGAGCATTGAGGACAGGTTTCAGTTTCAATTCGGCTTCTGCCCACTCCTTATCAGGATCAGAGTCCGCTACAATTCCGCAGCCTGCAAATAATCGTCCCCGATGATTGTGGACCAGTGCGCTGCGGATGGCGACAGCAAACTCGCCGCTTCCCCGCAAGTTGTACCATCCTATCGGCCCTGCATACCATCCCCGGTTTATGGTTTCGATCTCATTAATATGTGGAATGGCAGAGGTGCGCGGATATCCCCCGACAGCCGGGGTAGGATGAAGAAGGCCTGCCAGATCATGAATCGTTGCGTTTCGGTTCACCCGGGCTGTAATCGGGGTGTAAAGATGTTGAACGTTACTTAGTTTCTTGATTCCCGGTTTTTCCGGGTATTCAACCCCCGAGCTGTAGGAAGACAGGTTATTATGAATGTCCCGGACCACGATTTCGTGTTCCTCACGGTCCTTGCTGCTTTCCATAAGCGTATGGCCCAGCGCGGCATCTTCCGTAGCGCTTTCGCCCCTGGAGATACTGCCGGCAAGTCCCTCTGTCAGGATTCGGTTTTGTTGCAAAGCGATCAGCCGCTCCGGGGTAGCTCCTAAAAATACAGGCCCGTTTTCGGCACGAATCATGAAAATTGTACAGCCCGGAAAATGTTCACGCAGGTGGTGCAAGGTACAGGTTACATGGATTGGGTGTTCCGAATGGAATTCAAGATCCCGGGCGAGGACAATTTTTTGAAAATCACCCGATGAAATCATGTTTCGGGCCTTGTCAACCTGTAGATACCAGTCGGAGACAGATTTCTCCTTCACATGGATTTTATGGGCATTTTGGCGACCGGATGCCGGGGGATCGAATTTGTATTTTAGAATTTTTTCCCGGATCCCGGTAAAATGTGCAAACCGGTTTTGGATTTGATGGAGAATTGCTTCCGGGCTGTGGTTCTGCAGGGGAAGTGCAAGCTTGAGAAGGTGTTTATCTCTTTTTTTGACAATACACCACTCGGGGAGGACAAATCGTGCAGCCCCGAAGTTCTTCCATTCCCGGTCAATATTATGATCTGAAAACGAATATCCGCCCAGCAGGATCGGCTCATCCGGGATCGAGTCCCGGGAACTGAATGAAGCGATTTGATGATGAAGATCCCGGCTCTGCCGGCTGATTTCTGCAAAGCGGTGTTTGCCGGTTGACTTGAGGACGGTAAGCGCACCGCCGGAAGCCATCGCGAAAGAACGGTCCGGCTGTTCCCAGTAATAAAGATCGTCTGATTCTGTTTCCTGTTCAAGATAGGCAAGGGGATCGACCGCCGGTACAGGAATGGACACAGAAAGCCACTGTTTTTGACGGGGTTGCTTCCGGAGGAAGCGCGTCAGGAACGGAAGATCAATCTCCGGATCCCCTGGTTCCCCGTTGTGGTTTGTTGTATTCGTTAACGGATCACTCTTCATGGCTATTCAAATTTCGCCGGGCTGAATCAAATCATTGAAACTTCTTGTTTCAATACTTTCAATATAAATTGAAAATTACAAAAACAAAAAAACAGGAAACAGTTATCAGTGTGACATTTACCAGCCAGCTGATACGGAATCCATAAATTTAATGTTAATTTTTTATAATAGGACTATTTTTAGTATATATTATGT
>JBBDNC010000161.1:0-14166 GCA_040877875.1 Balneolaceae bacterium
TTGGGCAAAAAGACGCTCATTTTTTGAACACGCAGTGATTTTGCAAAGCCTTCTGTGACTTCTTAACCTACATGATTCACCAAGAAGTTTACTTGTGTGCAAGGCGAAGTTCAACATGCACATGAAACGTATTATAATACGTTGATGAAGCATTTTGAACTTTAACACTACACACGGGTAAATTTCGCAGCGTTCAACAAAATATTGTTAAATATGTGAGCTTTATTTGAAATATCTTTTTTTGAATCATGCAGGCTAAGTTCCGTATCAATATTAATTTTAAACCATCCATTCCAACGTGGAATAACGTAATTCATTGATTCATGCTCAAAACCCTTTACATAAAAGATTTCGCACTTATCGATGAAATCGAAGTTGAATTCGAAAAAGGATTAAATATCATGACCGGCCAGACGGGGGCTGGAAAGTCGATTATCATCGGGGCTCTGAATATGATCCTGGGCGAGCGGGCGGATACAGACGTCATACGCCAGGGTGCCGGAAAAGCGATCGCAGAAGGGAGGATCCATGCCGGAAACATTCCGCAAATCCGTGCCATCCTGGAAGAAAATTCTGTGGAATATTCTGAAGAACTGATTTTAAGAAGAGAGATTCGGGATTCCGGAAGCCGTGCATTCATCAACGACACCCCCGTTACGATCCAGGTACTCAAACGGGTCGGAGATTTTTTGGTTGACCTGCACGGACAACACGACCACCAGTTTTTACTGAAGGATGAGAATCACCGGACGGTGATCGATGAATTTGACACCGTAGAGGCTTCGTTAGCTCAGTATCGTACAGCCTATTACGAAATGAAAAAGCTTCAGACGGATTTGCGAGATCTGAGAAAACGCGAAGCGGAACTGAAAGAAAAAACGGAACTCTATCGGTTTCAGGCAAGAGAACTGGAAGAAGCCAACCTGGATCCGGAGGAAGAGGAGCAACTTGAAGCTGAAATGAACCTGCTTGACAACGCTGAAGAACTGGATCAAAAGGCTGCATCCGTCGTAGAGCTCGGGAATGGAGAGGAAATCAGCCTGATTGATTTGCTGAACACCGTCAAACTTCACCTGGAGGATATGACCCGGATAGAACCGGAGTTCGAATCTTATCTCAACGAGGTAAATACTGCCCGAATCAGTATTCAGGAAGCAGTACAGTTTACCGAACGCTACCGCAATGAAATTGAATTCAATCCCCAACGTTTGGAACAATTGCGTCAGCGCCAGTCGGAGCTAAACCGGCTTCGCAAAAAATACAACCGGGATATTCCGGAATTGATCCGGTATCTGGGTGAAATCAAGAATGAACTGAACCTCGCCCAGAATTTTGACCTGGAAATCGACAAGTTAAAATTAAAAATCGAAAAGCAGGCCGCAGACCTCGAAGACAAAGCTATTGAACTTCACGAAAGCCGATTGACCACCGGACAACAACTTTCGGAAAACATAGAAGAAAGGCTTCTCCATCTGGGTATTCCCTCCCCTCAATTCAGGGTTGAGGTTGAATGGCTTACGTCCGACCACGGCTGGATCGAAATTGACGGCCGGCCGATTCAGTGCGCTGAAACAGGATGCGATGATGTGCGATTTTTTATCTCTACAAATAAGGGGGAAGAACCGAAACCCCTGGCCAGAATTGCATCCGGTGGAGAGGTCAGCCGCGTGATGCTCACCCTGAAATCTATCCTGGCAAGGGAACAGCAATTACCCGTAATGATATTCGATGAGATCGATACCGGAATCAGCGGAAGGATTTCCGAAAAAGTGGGTCGGGAGATGCGCAAGCTCTCCGAAAATTGCCAGATTATTGCCATCACCCATCAGCCGCAAATTGCCAGCCTTGCGCACAAACACTATAAAGTGGAAAAAATCGAAACAGGGGATCGGACTGTTACCCGTATCAACCCGTTGACAGACGAAGAACATATTCGGGAAGTAGCCGGCCTGATGAGTGGTGAAGAGATCACGGAGTCGGCCATCAGCAGTGCAAGAGAACTGATTGACAAAAACACGTTTCCGAACTAGTGTCGTGTCAACCCTGTGTTATGGAGGTTGTCGAAGAGATTTTACCGTCTGGCAATGCAGGTGCCGGGGATGATTCAGGCCAATATATTTTCCAATATCTCTGCCGGGTGCAATGCTTCTCTTCCGGTACCGTCAGAAATCTGGTGACGGCAGGAAAATCCCGGGGCACAGATCAAACCGTTTTCAGGTTCCTTCCTGAGAGCCGGGAAAAGAATCAGCTCACCTATTTCCATCGATACCTCATACTTCTCTTTTTGATAGCCGAAACTGCCCGCCATCCCGCAACATCCGGTTTTCAAATCCCGGGGTTGGAAACCGCATTTTTCCAGCATATCCATGATCGGATCATTTCCAACCAGGGCTTTGGCATGACAATGCCCGTGAACCAGAACGTGCTGGCCCGAGCTATTGAAATAATCCGAAAATTCAGGGGCTTCTCCGAGGATTTGCACGATAAACTCTTCAAACTGAAAAGTGTTTTCGGACACCCGTTTCGCCTGATGAAGCTTGTCATCCTCACACAAATCGAGATACTCATCACGCAAGGTCAGAATTTCCGAAGGCTCGAGTCCGACGATCGGAATCCCTGTATTGACAAACGGGTAAAGATGTTCCAGGTTCCTGTGACAAATTTCTTTTGCCCGGCCCAACAAGCCTCTCGAGATCTGTGGGCGGCCGGTTGCCTGGAGTGCCGGCACAATTACATCGTATCCAAGCCGGTCGAAAACCTTGCAGGCCGCCCGGGCAATGTGCGGGTCATGATAATCGGTAAAAATATCAACCAGCAGGACAACTTTATTCTTCCTGTTTCTTTGATAGTGGCTGCGGTTCTTTTTAAACCATTTTTTAAAGGTCTGGCCGGCAAAAGCAGGCAGGGTTCTTCGGGCATCCATACCCATCATTTCTTGTAACAAATGCCGTATAAACCGGTTTCGGGCAAAGTAGTTGGTTATAGGAGCAAAGGCAGAAGCCCATCCATATAGTTTTTCAGGCTCACCGAAAAACCGGTCGGCCAGGGACAACCCGTGATTTTGATGCCAACCGTGAAGAAATTCCGCTTTCATCCGGGCCATATCCACATTCGCCGGACATTCGCTTTTACACGCCTTGCAACTCAGACACAGCTCGAGCCCTTCCCTGATCTCTTCTGACGTGAAGGCTTCCTGTTGACGGCTGATGAATATTTGCCTGAAGAGATTTGCCCGTCCCCGGGTAGTGTCTTTCTCTTCCAGGGTAGCATGATAAGAAGGGCACATGGTTCCTCCGCTCTCCGCCCGCTTCCGGCAAACACCTGCCCCGTTACACTGCTCCAGGGCATGACCGAACCCGTTTTCTTTCCTCCAGTGAAATGCTGTCTCCACATCTGCTGTTTTGTACCCGGGTAAAAAGCGCAGGTCACTATCCATAGGTTTTGGATCCAGGATCTTCCCGGGATTAAACCGGTAATCCGGGTCCCAAAGCTCTTTTACCTGTCGAAGCAACGGGATCATGTTGCTACCCAAAACCTTTTCAATAAACGGAGATCGTGCCCGGCCGTCTCCATGCTCACCGCTCAGCGATCCCCGGTATCGCTTCACCAGGCCTGCTACCTCATCCGCCATCCGTTTCATCTTCTGTAATCCTTCCGGATTGGAAATATCAATCACCGGCCGCAGGTGTAATTCCCCGACAGAGGCATGGGCATAAAACACACATTTCGTATTGTACTTATCGAGTATTTTCTGGAAATCATCCACATAGGCAGGTAAATCCTGAACACGGACTGCCGTATCCTCAACAAAAGTAGGTGAACGGCTGTCGGCTCCAAGGCCCATCAACAATCCGAGTCCCGCCTTTCGCAATTCCCAGACCCGCTGCATCTTATCGTCTTCTGTTACCACCGGATGGGAGTACCCCAGGCTCTCTTTTTGCAAATGCCCGACAAGCTTTTCAGCTTTCGTATTCAGCTTTGACAGGTCATCGCCCTCAAGCTGAATGATCAGCAGGCTTTTGGGGTCACCTTCAAGAAAGAAGCGATTTTTCTTCTGTTCCAGGTTTCCCTTCGTTGCGTTCAGAATGATGTCATCCACCAGTTCCACGGCCGACGGTTGAAACCCGACAGCCGTTACGGCAGCTTTCAGTGCATCGCGTAAATTCCCGAATTGAGGGATGACCAGTATTTTGTGCTCGGGCAGAGGAACGAGATTCAGCTTGGCTGAAGCTGTCATGGCCAGGGTCCCCTCACTCCCGCAAAGCAGTTCTGCCAGGTTAAACGGCCGTCCACCGGAAGTGATGGGCGACATCTCACACAACCGGTCCAGGGCGTATCCGGTATTCCGCCGAATGATCTCCGGATGAGGGTAGGACTCCCGGATTTCCTCTTTATTTTCCTGAAGCAATTTTATCATCCCCCGGTAAATCTTCCCCTCCAAATCCTCCTTTCTGCATTTCTCCTCAAGCTCGACGTCTGTCAGAGGCCGGAAAACGGCTACGGATCCGTCGCTCAACACCGCTTCGATTTCCAGGGTATGCTCCCGGGTCGTCCGATACTTGATGGAAAAGGATCCGCAGGAATTATTTCCGATCATCCCCCCGATCATGCAACGATTGGTAGTGGATGTGTCCGGGCCGAACTGAAGCCCTTCGTCCAGGGCTTTGCGATTCAGGGAATCACGAATGACTCCGGGTTGAACCCAGGCTATTTGCCGAACCGGATCAATTTCCTGAATTCGGGTCATATGCCGGGAAACGTCCATCACGACCCCGTTCCCCGTCGCCTGCCCTGCAAGGCTCGTTCCACCTCCCCGTGCGGTAATGGAAAATCCCTGGTCTATGGAAGCCAGAACCAAATCCCGGATATCCTCGAGAGACCCGGGATAGGAGACCCCCCGGGGAAGTTCTTCATACATGGATGCGTCATTTGCATAAAGCCGTCGTGTGAGGCTGTCAATATGAATATCTGGCATATGTAAATTATGTATATAAAGAGGTTTCTACTGAAAAAGAGTGTCCGCCGGCCGGGGAATGTATGAAAAATTTTGAATCAGGTTCACCGGCGGGGTGAATGAATAATCCTTGTCCCTTCCATGGACATGCGTTCCACCCGGGCCCTGCCGACACAAATATTTATAACTGAAAAAATGTCTCCGCTCTAAAAACAATTTCATCCCCGATGGCAAGTCCGGCCGTAGCAGCAGGGCTGGGAGCATTTAAAACGTGTATTGAACGCTCGGTATTGAGAAAATAAAAATCATCCAGAATTTCCCCGCTGGGCAAGAGGGCCATGGCCCGAACCCCGGAGGTCGTTGCCTTCAAATCATCCGACTGTACTTCAGGAATTAGTTTTTGCAGATTTTTTAAGAATCCTTTTTTTGATACGGAACGATACCACTCATCCAGGCCCATTCGCCAGTGTTTGCCGGCCATTTTCCAGAAGCCCGGAAAATTCAGGGTTTCGATGGTTTCGTCCAGATCAAACGAAAACTTTTTATATCCTTCCCGCTTGAAGGCGAATACTGCATTCGGCCCACATTCTACACCCCCGGTTGCCATCCGGGTAAAATGCACTCCCAAAAACGGAAAAGCTGAATTACCGGGGACCGGATAGATCAAACCGCGTACAAGGTTTTCGGCTTCCGGAACCAGTTCATAGTATTCCCCTCTGAAAGGAACAATTTTTACCGGCGAGGTGACACCCGCCGACTTCGAAACATGATCACTGTACAAACCGGCACAGTTGATCAAAAACCTGGTTTTATAAGTCTCTTTTCCCGCCGATACCGTGAGGCTGTCGTTTTCCTGGGCAATTCTCCGAACAGGGGCATCAAATATAATTTTCCCTCCTGCCTTTTCAAGTTCGGCCCTTAGTTGCCTGCAGACCCCGGGAAAATCAACAATCCCTGCACAGGGTACATGAATGGCTTTCAAACCTGAACAGTGCGGCTCGATCTCATTGAGTTCATCGGAGTTAATAAGCCGAATACCTTCTATTTCGTTTTCTTGTCCGCGGCGATAAATTTCCTCCAGGCTCGACAGTTCTTCCTCGTCGGTCGCCACAATCACTTTACCGCAGATGTCATGTTTAATTCCGTGTTGTTGGCAAAAATCAGTGAGTTGCAACCTGCCGTCAACGCAATTTCGCGCCTTGTAGCTGCCGGGTTTGTAATAAATACCCGAATGAATGACGCCTGAATTATTTCCTGTCTGGTGGGCTGCGACCCGGTCTTCTTTTTCCAATACAAGAATATTCGCTTCCGGCCAGGATTCAGACAACTTGTAAGCTGTGGAGAGGCCCACAATACCCGCCCCCACAATTAAAAAATCATATGTCATTGGAACTCCTCGGGTTCAACTCCACGCCTGTTTGTTTCTTCTTTAATCGGAGCAAAATACAAAACATCCTTTGTCGATACCATTCCATATTCCCGGACGTTTTCCATGAAAAGTAAATACTGCGAATTCTCAATGATAGTTCTTATATTTCTACATTAAATTATAAATAAATTAATATGCGATTAACTGTTGTTTTTATTTCATTTTTGGCCGGAAGTCTTTTGTTGACAGCCGCGTGTTCCGGTGGTGAAGAGCAGACAGCTCAAAACCAGTCGAACACGAGTGACAAAGAAGTTGCCGAAACGATTGAATCTTCTGTATTTACTGATCTTGACGGCAATGATGTGACTCTTGAAGATTTCAGGGGAAAAGTGGTTCTGATCGATTTCTGGGAATCCTGGTGCGGACCTTGTCTGCAGGTTTTTCCAGCCATGCAGGAACTCAGGGAGGAATACCCGGATGATTTCGAAGTATTAGCCGTCACCCTTGGATTGACAGAAGGGCCTGAAGAAGCAAAAGCTTTCAAGGAGGAACACGGATACGACTTTAACTTTCTATACGACAAAAACGGTGTTTCGGAAGAGCTTGGAATTCACAGTATTCCTTACAAAGTTTACATAGGTCCGGATGGCAAAATGATCAAGCATGAGCTGGGATCAGCCGGACGGAAGGGGGATTATGATCGCACCAAAGCTGTCATTACTGAATATATGAACGAATGATCACAAATATTGTTAATAGTTAATTGACAGAAGGATTTCAGGGGTATTGACTCGACATGAGCAAAGGAGTTTTCTAACCGAATACCCCTTCCGGCAAACTTGTCGGGAACTACTACAACGTGATGAACTATTCATTCCGCCGGCTGGCGGACAAGAATCGAAACGAAAAATAAACTGAAGTCAAAAACACAAATGACACAACAAGTAGAAAAACTACCTTATAAAGTAAAGGATATTGAACTGGCCGAATGGGGCCGCAAAGAAATTAAATTGGCGGAAGCTGAAATGCCCGGCCTTATGGCTCTTCGGGAGGAATTCGGAGAGGAAAAACCTCTCAAGGGAGCCCGGATCGCCGGATGTCTTCATATGACGGTTCAAACTGCCGTTTTAATAGAAACCCTCCTCGAATTGGGAGCGGACGTCCAATGGTCTTCCTGCAACATTTATTCTACCCAGGACCACGCCGCAGCAGCCATTGCCAAAACCGGATGCCCGGTGTATGCATGGAAAGGCATGAATGAAGAAGAATACGACTGGTGCATTGAACAAACTCTCTTTTTCGAAGATGGAGAACCCCTTAACCTGATTCTTGACGATGGAGGAGACCTCACCAATATGGTGCTGGATAATTATCCTGAACTGACGAAAAATCTTTACGGTATTTCCGAGGAAACCACGACGGGAGTGAATCGTCTCTATGACCGGGTGAAAAACGGAACCCTGCCGGTTCCGGCAATCAACGTGAATGACTCGGTAACCAAATCCAAGTTTGATAACAAGTACGGATGCCGAGAATCATGTGTAGATGCAGTCCGCCGGGCAACAGATGTCATGCTGGCCGGAAAAGTAGCCGTAGTAGCCGGATATGGTGACGTAGGAAAAGGATCCGCTGCATCTCTGAGAGGAGCCGGTGCACGGGTGATCGTAACTGAAATCGATCCTATCTGCGCCTTGCAGGCAGCGATGGACGGTTACGAAGTCAAGAAGATGAAAGAAGCTGTTAAAGAAGGGAATATATTTGTCACCGCAACCGGAAACAAGGATATCCTTACCGGCGAGCATTTCAAAATGATGAAAGACAAGGCCATTGTCGGAAACATCGGCCACTTTGACAACGAAATCGATGTGGCATGGCTTAAAAACAATGCAGAAGAAGATAACATCAAACCCCAGGTAGATCTTTTCCGTATGAAGGACAGTGGTAAAGAAATCATTCTTCTGTCACAGGGCCGACTGATGAATCTTGGAAATGCCACCGGCCATCCGAGTTTCGTCATGAGCAACAGCTTTACCAATCAAACGCTTGCGCAAATCGCCCTCTTTACTGAAGAGTTCGAGGTAGACGTGCATGTACTGCCGAAACATCTTGATGAGAAAGTAGCCCGTCTGCATCTTGAAAAAATCGGTGTTCATATCGATGAACTGTCTGAAGAGCAGTCCGAGTATACAGGGATTCCCAAAAGCGGACCCTACAAGCCTGACCACTACCGTTATTAATACTGAATAGACCGTTGATCGAGCCGGGCATACAGGTTGGTATGGATAAATCAACCTTTACAAACCTGGCAGAATATGTTGTGAATACACAACACGGCAAGCTTAATCAAAAAAACCCGGATCAAAGAATCCGGGTTTTTTTATGCCAGGGACTTGGTACGACCGTTCGACGTGGAGAAAGTCGATGAGATTTTTCTTTAGAAATACATTTCTCTTTTATCCCGCGAAGCGAACAACAGAAGCATATCGGTGGCCACATAACTATTTTTTAAACAGCCAGAGACAAAAAGGTTTCTTCAATCGGCGGAGACTCCCGTAAAATAGGTTTGACACGGTACTACTTTAACTGCAGCTCCAACCAGTCCAGCAAATCAGAGATCACCTCATCCCGATTGATTTCATGGTAGATCTCATGACGGGCTCCCTTGTAGAGTTTTATATCCGGATTTGAAGAACCGGAGAGTATCATCGACTGTTTCAGCCGTTCGATCCCCGTTCCCGCTTCCGAGACAGGATCCTGATCGCCCGACTGAATGAGAATCGGAGCCTTACCGGAATACCCGGTAAAAGGAGTATGTCTGTGCAATTCCACCAATCCCCTGAACAGGTCATGATAAAAAGATAGTGAACAGATAAATCCGCATTTAGGGTCGTCAATATATTGATCCACCTCGCCCTTATCCCGGCTCAGCCAGTCAAATTTTGTCCGGGCCGGCTCAAACGCCTTATTATAGGTGCCGAATGTCAGTTTGTTTAGAAGCGGACTTTTTGCATCCGGGCCGAAGATCTTCATCAGAATCCTTGACAATAAAATCCCGAACCAGATTGAACCGGGCGGACGCCCGTTACTGCCGGAATATATAACTCCCGCGGGTTTGTCATCGGTGAGTTGGAGATATCTTTGAATGAGAAAAGAACCCATACTATGTCCGAGCAGAAATCGGGGAAGGCCGGGAAACCGTTCCTCCAGAGCATTTTTAACATCCCCGATATTATCAACCATCTGTTCAAATCCATTTCCTCCGGAAATAAATCCGGGATGATCCGGGTCCGTCTGCCCATGCCCCCGGTGGTCATGTGCGATCACAGCAAAATTCCTTTCCGTCAGTTTTTCAGCCAAATAAGAATATCTGCCCGCATGTTCTGCCATACCGTGAGCGATCTGGACAACGGAGCCCGGTTTGGAATGGTCAGGCGTCCATTGACAGGTATAGAGCTTCTTCCCATCTGAATCCTCAATCGTAAAAGTCTCGGTTCTCATACCGGTTGGCCATTCATTCTCCGTTCAGGTTCACTCTCTGAACCAAACAAAATAACGACAAAATACATCCCCGTAATCCGGCCGGTTTTTGACCTCTTATGGTTCAATTTTCCAGGTTAAACCCGGCCTCCAGGGCCCGGTTGATCCGGTCGCGTGATTCGATGAGATGGGCCTCCGTGTAATCATTAAAATCGAACACAGGGGGAGTCAGCCTGCGATCCAGCCGGTCATGAAGGTCCTGCAGGGTGGTTCTGGCCACGGACCGGGCATCTGCCGGCATATTGGACGGAGCCTCCGTTACGATCCGGATCATGGCGTTCAGATGAACGCGTTGCAAGTCGCGCCGGATCCCGGGAATTTGGGTCCCCGGAGCCGTCCATGCCTCCTCCCAGATAGCTTCGGACAGGCGGCTCATCAGCTCGGGGATGGTCACGGTATTTTCCCGGCCGAATTTCAGTTCTGTATCCCGGATACGGGAGAGCCGGGTGGGATTCAAAAGTTGATTCAGCAGTCCGGTCTGAATACCCAGAACAGTAGAGTGAAGGGGGAAATCGATTCTGCCCTGGTAGGTATTACTCATCCCCCAGTGGCTCCACCGGTTTGCGCCGAATTTTCGGTACACCTCCTGTGGAACAATTCCAACATCCGATGCAAATCCGTAGTTGATGATCAGGTTCAGGGCTTCCTGCTGTCTTTCAAACGGGACGGGTTCAAATGGCATTCGTCCATCGGGATCGCCTACGTGATCCCGGTACTGGTACTGGCCTCCAATATATTTCACGGCTGGTGCCAGGGCTCTTCCATACTGAAAGAAAATGCTCTGGAACAAGTCCGTCACTTCATAGTATGGCATATCATCATCCAGGGCGATCTCGGGAAGTTCGGGGTAGAGGGTACGGATTAAATCGGCTCGCTGCTGTCCCCATCCGAGCGGATCGGCACTCAGGCTATACACATTTACAGAAGGATCGATGGCTCCCGAACCCCGGACATCTTCGTCGGTCGCATAGGCATGCCCTGGCTGAGCAGCCTGGCGGGCAATATTTTCAGCACGTTCATCATCTTCGGAATAACCGTAGCTGATCACCCAGCGGTCGTACGAACCGACTCCGGGATTGTAATAAAATCCATTCTCCTGGTCTGCCGGAGCAATATTCGGAGAAGGATATTCCATAACAGAGCTGAAAACTCCATTTTCACGGGTCCATTCACGGTCGTGCAATTTGTCTAACGGCGTATCGGTAGCCGAGCGGAAATTATGACGAAGCCCGAGTGTATGCCCCACCTCATGCATGGTTACCCACCGTACGGCCTCATCCACAAACTCTTCGGGCATCGGTTCAGAAGGCTTCATCTCGCCCCGGGCCAGAAGAGCCGTACGCATCAGGTTTCCTTGGGTGCCCATCTCATGATAGAAAGATTCCGTTTTGATCCCCCGTTTCATCGCTTCAAATTCCTCTTCATCCACGACAAACATCTCCTCGACAGAACGTTTGGGGTCTACCATATTTCGGTAGGTGTCTTTGAACCCGAGAATCATATTTGCTTCAAAAAGAATATCCGCATCCAGGATTTCACCGGTCCGGGGGTCTACCGTCGACGGACCAATAGCACCGTATCCCGGCTGGTCGGAAACATTCCAGCGCAGGGTTGCATATCTTATATCCCCGGCATCAATACTATCCGGCAGCATTTCAGCACGAACTGCATTTCTGAAACCGGCCTCTTCGAAAGCATCCGACCAGGCTTCCACTCCTTCCGTCATCGGCTCCCGATAACGCTCCGGTATCGTCTCCTCGAGATAGTAGACGATCGGCTCCTTTGGTTCACACAAACCTTCACCTGCCACCGGTGCTTCACACTCCAGCCTCCAGCGGTTGATCTTCCGTTCAAAAAAGGTATCGTCGACTCCAGTAAAATCCTTGTGAACCGTCATAAAATATCCAACCCGGTCGTCCGCCTTGCGCGGTTTCATCGGTTCGTCCGGCAGTTGCGCCAGGGTATAGAAAATTGAAACCGGGATAAACCGGCTGTCAGCCAGGGTTCGGGGCCCGGACTGCTCCTGATTGTGGAACGTCAGACGGGCCTGAACATTTGAATTTTCCGGAAAAGACTTCACGCTTTCCAGGTGACTTCGCTCTTTGTCAAAAGTTGCCCGGCCCGGCTGCCCGGGGGTGGACGAAACAGCATACTGTACCCGGTTGCTGATATGGGAAAGGTCTCCGACAAACCAGTCATATACATTGATAAGCATCACACTATCCGAACGGGTCGCTTCGATCGAGGCCGTTTCCAGGACCGACTCTCCGTACGTCAGCTCCACCGCCTCTTGTTCGGGAGAATCATGTGCTGCTTTATAACGATGGGGTTTGTTGACGAGAAAGATCTTGTTATCATGTTTTTGAAGAGCTACCACGTTCGACTCAAAAATATTCAACATGGTTCCGCCGTATAGGCCGGACGACCCGATTCCCCTGGCGATCTGGAAATTGAGCAAAAAATCCTCGTTCAATTTATCATCCGGCACTTCCAGGTAGAGCTTGTCATCTTTCCTGTAGAAATTCCAAAACCCGGCAATCTCTTCAGTGTCTTCAATCAGTTCATTATATACTTCATCATCATCCTTTTCAGATGAATCCTCGTCTTGATCCTGAGCAACGGCTAATAGAGGGAAGAGTACGACGAAAGTGAGTGTGGCCCATAGTAGATTTCGCATGAGGCTGGAATTAATTTCAGGTTGACAGGTTGAGCATTTGGAAGTTCGTTCAATTTACGGATCTAATAATCAAAAGTTCTACAGGAGGAGAATTTAACAGAGAGTGACCCATTTTCATAAGTTCATAAGAAGCTTTCAAAACTTTTCAGGGACGTATTTGGGTAAATCTTTCCCTGATGAACTGGATAGCCATTCAAAAAAACTGAAAATGTCACAAATCGAGTAGGCATACCGGCAATAAATATTTACTCCTGAACAGGTTTGAACCCAATAATAAAAACGTGTATTTTTGAAATCTGTTAATTTTTCTAAAAGGCTCAGATATAGAATAGATTGCAGATCATTTTCAGGATCAGCAAAAAAAAAATCGTCTGTCGTACGATTTACAGAGTAAACAGGAAGAAATTGACTGACTTTTTATCATGCGCACGTAGCTCAGCTGGATAGAGCGTCTGACTACGGATCAGAAGGTCGGGGGTTCGAATCCTCCCGTGCGTACTTTTTTCATGATCCATTTCTTTTCCCTGTTAGGGTGTAAATGTATCCGAGTACATTGCTAACGACCTGCGTTTCCGGCTAGCGTTTCAAGGCCGAAGCAATGCTTCGGCGGGTTCGAATCCTCCCGTGCGTACTTTTTGTTTCGTCTGTTTGCCCCTCTTTACTGTCAAAGTGTAAATGTTACCGGATTACTGACCATCACTTTAGGTAACAGCTCGCGTCTCGATTGCGCAAGCAATGCTTGCGCGGTTCGAATCCTCCCGTGCGTACTTTTTTCATGATCCATTTCTTTTCCCTGTTAGGGTGTAAATGTATCCGAGTACATTGCTAACGACCTGCGTTTCCGGCTAGCGTTTCAAGGCCGAAGCAATGCTTCGGCGGGTTCGAATCCTCCCGTGCGTACTTTTTGTTTCGTCTGTTTGCCCCTCTTTACTGTCAAAGTGTAAATGTTACCGGATTACTGACCATCACTTTAGGTAACAGCTCGCGTCTCGATTGCGCAAGCAATGCTTGCGCGGTTCGAATCCTCCCGTGCGTACTTTTTTCATGATCCATTTCTTTCCCCCGTTAGTGTGTAAATCTATCCGAGTACAATGCAAATGGCCTGGGTTTCCGGCTGAATTATTGATCTATCGGACTTTTTGGCGCGCTTGAGATTGTCCAGTTGGTCCAGGGGTTTAATTAATACATACTTATATAGGAAAATAATTGCGCACAGTGCCTGGTTTTGTGTTGATGCAGATACATTCCGTATTTCGGCCAAAAAATTCAGATAGACTACAATGTCATCTTCCGTTAATGATAGTGGATGACGGAGATTATGAAACTTGACAATGCGAACCACTCACAATATATATGTCTTTTCCGTGCTATAGCTGTAATTTCTTCTCCTGATTTCGGTTCGAATTTGTGAGAGTAGTTTGATAAATAAATAGGATTGATTGACTCATCACCACTAAATACCTTGAATAGTTGTTGATCGTTTAGTGATTGTGTACATTTTCATAAACAAATGAATTATGAGCCAAAATTTATTAAATAGAATTACGAGAAAGCCGGATATTTGTCACGGCAAACCGACAATCCGTGGATTACGTTACCCGGTTGACACCATGCTGGATTTACTGGCTT
>JBBDNC010000162.1:0-2543 GCA_040877875.1 Balneolaceae bacterium
TCGATTCTAATTTCTGGCATTCTAAACCTAATTCTACTAATTAGCTAACCAAATACGCCAGAGGTTAGAACTTACACTTCCATTTTCGTCATTATAATTGAATATAAGTTTAACCTCTGGCGGGAAAACTACACCGCTGAGGACTTATGAGTACTCCTAATTACATTCAGAAATTCAAAAAATCAGATGCTCCTTCTGCAGGAACCGGGAAGGAGTTTACGGTTGATCCCGAAGCCGGTGCCCAGGCGATGAAGATGAACGGGTCCCAGATCTTAATCAACACTCTGAAGGATCTCAATGTTGATACAATCTTCGGATATCCGGGCGGTGCCGTTCTCCCGGTTTATGACGCCTTGTTCGACTACCATGACCTGAAGCACGTCCTGATCCGTCATGAACAGGCCGGAACTCACGCGGCGGACGGTTATGCTCGTGCAACCGGCAAGCCGGGTGTAGTGTTGGTCACATCCGGACCGGGAGGGACCAATACCGTAACCGGTATTGCAACGGCTGCGATGGATTCTATCCCGATCGTTGTCTTTACCGGTCAGGTACCCTCTGCACTGATCGGAAATGATGCCTTCCAGGAAGCGGATATTGTAGGAATTACCCGACCCATTACCAAGCACAGCTACCTGGTAAGAGATGTGGACAACCTTGAGGAAGTAATACGGGAAGCTTTCCATATTGCGACCAAGGGACGTCCCGGGCCGGTCCTGGTTGATCTTCCCAAAGATATGCTCAATACAGAGGGTAGTTATTCGGAAAAAAAACGTGTTCAAATTCCAAGTTTCAAGCCCGTAACCAACGGTCACTATTCTCAAATATCCAAGGCAGCAGAACTGATCCGCAATGCCGAGCGGCCTCTCATTTATGCCGGTGGCGGAGTCACGCTGGGAAATGCGTGGAAAGAGCTTACTGATTTTGCAGAAAGACTGAATTTACCGGTTACTACGACCCTCCTCGGACTGGGATCCTTTCCCGAGGGTAAATCGCAATCTCTCGGCATGCTTGGAATGCACGGGACCTGGTACGCGAACATGGCTACGACCGAATGCGATCTTTTGATTGCGATGGGAGCAAGGTTTGACGACAGGGTAACCGGACGCCTGGACGGTTTCTCTCAAAAATCCAAAAAGATTCATATTGACATTGACCCCGCATGTATCGGGAAAAATATAGCGGTCGATGTACCGATTGTCGGGGATGTTAAAAATATCATCCCCCAGCTCGACGAGATGGTTACGACCCGGCCGAATATCGATGAATGGTGGGAGACGATCCATACATGGCAGAAAGAACATCCTCTGAAAGTTCCTAAAAGTGATGACTGCATCTATCCGCAGCATATGATTGAAGCAATCTCCGAAGTTACCAAAGGAGAAGCGATTGTCGTTACGGATGTAGGCCAGCACCAGATGTGGGCTGCCCAGCACTATAAATTCAATCACCCCCGGTCGTTTATCTCCTCCGGCGGACTCGGAACCATGGGCTATGGATTCCCGGCGGCATTGGGTGCAGCTTTCGGATGTCCGGACCGGCCAGTCGTCTGTATCACAGGCGACGGGGGTTTCCAAATGTCTGCCTATGAGTTGTCTACTGCCGTAGAGTACAAAGTGCCGATCAAAATTGCAGTCATGAATAACAACTGTCTCGGTATGGTTCGCCAGTGGCAGCAACTTTTCTATAACAAACGCTACAGCCATTCCATGCTGAAAAAGGGGAACCCCGATTTTGTGAAACTTGCCGAAAGTTACGGGGCTGTGGGTATGCGGGCAACCAACCCCAAAGAAATGTATGAAATCCTTGAAAAAGCCATGAAAATCAACGACCGGCCCGTCGTCATGGACTTCCGGGTAGTGGAACACGAAAACTGTTACCCGATGGTCCCGTCAGGTGCCGCATTGAATGAAATGGTAGAATCCGATAAAGAATTTGAATCATGAGCCAAACCGCAGTTCAAACCGCACCCTCCCATACCCTCTCCGTGCTGGTGAGTCATAACCTGAACTCATTTTCCCGGATCATCGGTATTTTTAGTGGAAAAGGGTTTGAAATTGACAGCATCAGCCTGGGGGCCGAAGCGGATCCCGGCCTCGCCCGGATCACTCTGACTACACGTGGCGATGAGAAAATTATTGAACAGATTGTAAAGCACCTCCATAACGTTGTGGATGTACTGAAGGTGACGAATCTGACTCATAAAAAAAGTATCGCCAGGGAACTGGCATTGATTAAAGTGTCAACGACTTCCAACAGCCGTTCGGAAATCATGCTGGTATCCCAGGCATTCCGGGCCAAAGTGGTCGACATCAGCTCCGACAAATTGTCGCTCGAAGTAACCGGCAATTCGGATAAGATCGACGCATTTATCGACGTTCTCCGGCCTTACGGTATTTCAGCTGTAGCGAGAACCGGATCCGTCGCCATTTCCCGTGAATTCAAAAAAAATTAGCGTAAAAAAGCAGACACAGACAAAATAAGAGGACTTTGCAGAACCAGGGATTTTGTTCAAGGACAAGGCCAGAGGGAGGTTGAAACCG
>JBBDNC010000163.1:0-2514 GCA_040877875.1 Balneolaceae bacterium
CCACAATGGGAGGGCAAACGGCTCTCAACCTTGCCCGGGACCTTCAGCATGAAGGATATTGGACGAAAATGGGTGTTAAAATAATCGGCGTAAATATGGATGCGGTCGATATCACCGAAGACCGGCAGCTCTTCAGAGACTTGATGGAAAAAATTGGTATTGAACAGCTCAAAAGTAGAACTGCACACTCTCTTTTAGATGCAAAGGAGATTGTTGAAGAGTTGGGAGGTTTGCCGATTGTGATTCGTCCTTCGTTTACGTTGGGTGGATCCGGAGGAGGAATTGTGTGGAGTGAGGACCAGTTTGAGCGAAAAATTCTCCGCGGGTTGGAAATGAGCCCGGTTCATCAAATTTTAATTGAAGAGAGTATTTTTGGATGGAAAGAATTTGAACTCGAACTACTGCGCGACGATCATGATAATGTTGTCATCGTTTGCCCGATCGAGAATCTGGACCCAATGGGCGTTCATACCGGTGACTCAGTTACCGTAGCCCCTACTCAGACACTCACCGACAAACAGTATCAGCTGATGCGGGATGCAGCCATACATATGATGAGATCGATCGGGGATTTTGCCGGTGGTTGTAATGTGCAGTTTGCAATGGAGCCGGGCAGTGACAGGTTAGTCGCCATAGAGATCAACCCCCGGGTGAGCCGATCCTCCGCACTGGCATCCAAAGCAACCGGTTATCCGATTGCTAAGATAGCCACTAAACTGGCAGTAGGTTACACACTTGATGAGCTTCCCAATCCGATTACCCAGGTATCATCTGCATGTTTTGAGCCATCCATCGATTATGTAGTCGTCAAAATACCCCGATTCAATTTCGATAAGTTTTCCGGGATTGATGAAGAACTTACCACACAGATGAAGGCAGTAGGTGAAGTGATGTCGATCGGACGAACATTCCCGGAAGCGCTGAATAAAGCATGGCAATCCCTTGAAGTAGGTCGTGGCGGCCTGGGTGCCGATGGGTATAGCGAACCGGATCGAAAATATGTCAGAGAGCGCCTGTTAAAACCTTATTGGGATCGTACACTGCAGATTAGAAATGCATTCAAATTTGGAACATCGGTTGAAGAACTTGCAGATATCACCAAAGTAGATCCCTGGTTTCTGCAGCAGATTCGATATATGGTAAGTCTCGAAAACAGGACGGAAGGCCAATCTTTGGATAGTTTTGCCAAAGAAGATTTTCTTGAAGTGAAAAGGGCCGGTTTTTCTGATGTTCAAATCGCATGGCTTTTGAGTAAGAGTGGCCAGAAAGTCACCGAGAATGAAGTGCGTGATAAGCGCCTCTCATTAGGATTGAAACCGAGTTTCAAGATGGTTGATACCTGTGCAGCCGAATTCCCGGCTGAAACACCTTACTACTACTCAACCTATGAAACAGAAAATGAGAGTATCGTCACCGATAAAAAGAAAGTGATGATTCTGGGCAGTGGTCCGAACCGTATAGGTCAGGGAATCGAGTTTGATTATTCATGTGTTCATGCGGTGTTGGCTGCGCAGGAGATGGGGTATGAAGCGATCATGGTGAATTGTAATCCTGAAACGGTTTCTACTGATTTCGATATTGCAGACAAACTCTACTTTGAGCCGGTCTATTGGGAACGGGTTCTGGATATCTTTGAACATGAAAAACCGGAAGGCGTGATCCTTCAGGTAGGCGGACAAACCGCACTCAAACTCGGTAAGAGATTTGTTGAGTCAGGAATTAAGATTTTTGGAACAGAGTTTGAAAGAATTGATTTAGCTGAAGATCGGGGTGAATTTTCAAAATTATTGAAACGCCTGAATATTCCCTTCCCGGAGTACGGAACCGCCAGAAATGGGGATGATGCCATTAAAATCGCAAATCGAGTCGGGTATCCGGTTCTGATCCGGCCCAGTTACGTGCTGGGTGGACAGGGGATGAGGATCGCCGTTCGGGAAGATGAATTGAGACGATATGTTGAACGAATCCTTCTAACCCATCCCGAAAATGATTTTCTGATTGATAAGTATCTCGATAAAGCCATTGAAGTGGATGTTGATTCTGTTTATGACGGTGAACAGATTCATATCGCCGGCATTATGCAACACATCGAACCCGCCGGTGTACACTCCGGTGATTCCACAGCTGTACTTCCACCCTACTCATTGAGCAAATTGGTAATTGAAACCATCGAAAATTACCAGGAAAGAATTGCCAAAGAGATGGGGATTGTCGGATTTTTAAATGTTCAGTACGCTGTCAAAAATGAAGAAGTTTATGTTTTGGAAGCCAATCCACGATCCACCCGAACCATTCCATTTTTGGCCAAAGCTACTGAGCGACCGGAAGCCAAAATCGGGGTCAAAGTGATGCTTGGAGCTAAACTGAAAGAGTTTGATCTGGAGTCTAAATTGAAAAACTGGGCGATCAAAGAACCGGTATTTCCATTTGATAAATTCCCTGAAGTGAAAAAAGAACTTGGACCCGAAATGAAATCAACCGGTGAAAGTATCTACTTCATGGAAAATTTTGATG
>JBBDNC010000164.1:0-2502 GCA_040877875.1 Balneolaceae bacterium
CATTCTGTCTGCCGAAATGGATTATTCGAAAATAGAAGAACAGAGACAAAACTGGCCTTTTTTCCGTGACCGTAGGATTGAAAGTTATGATCCGATCCTGAAGCGCTGGTTGCCGGACGATTAAAACAATCCGTTGGCTATCTGATATCTGTGAGCAGTTATCAGTGTATTTATTGGAGAACAGGGAAGACGTTTGCAGGAAAAAATCAATGAGAATTCATGGCTCCCGGCCTGAATGATTTCAAGTGTATGCTCTGTAAATCATTGGTTAAATTTTTTATATTTTTATGTTTAAACAAAGGATGAATCAAACCCCATATGAGATGGGGTTTCAAATGCCTGCCGAATGGCACCCTCATCAGGCCACCCAGCTTCACTGGCCTTCGAACCGGGAGACCTGGCCCGGTGAACGACTGACTAAGGCGGAGGAGGTCTGTCTAAATATCATCGAATCGCTACACCGCTTTGAACCGGTAATGTTGCTGGTGGATCCCGGGGCGTATCGTCA
Source organism: Balneolaceae bacterium (assembly GCA_040877875.1). Taxonomy (GTDB): domain Bacteria; phylum Bacteroidota; class Rhodothermia; order Balneolales; family Balneolaceae; genus JBBDNC01. Next base: position 509 of record JBBDNC010000164.1, read on the forward strand.
TGCGAATAAACGCTTGGGAGAAAGAAATCTGGACGGGCGACGGGTTCATGTATTCAAACAGCCGTTGAACGATATGTGGGCCAGAGATTGCGGGCCAATATTTATTCGGCGACAAACGGAAGCGGGGGATGTATTTGCCATTACCGACTGGAAATATAATGCATGGGGCGGCAAGTACCCCCCGTATGAAGAGGACAACCGTTTGCCGAAATGGTTTGCCGAAGAATTTCAAATCCCTTATATCCAGGTGGATATGGTACTTGAGGGAGGGGCAATCGACTCAAACGGGGAGGGGGTTCTCCTCACCACCGAATCCGTATTGTTGAATCCGAACCGGAATCCGGAGATGAACCGGGAGGAGATCGCCCGATACCTGAGGGACTATCTGGGGGTCAAAAAAATTATCTGGTTGAAGAATGGCCTGGCAGGAGATGATACTGATGGGCATGTGGATGATCTTGCCAGATTTTTGAACGTGGATACGATTCTTGCGGTGACTGTAGAGGATCCCGGGAATGTGAATTATGAAGCACTACAGACCAATTTTAAAATCTTAAAACAGGCCTCCGGACTCAACGGCCGGCCGTTTCATATCGAAACCCTGCCCCTTCCGGAAACCAGAATCCAGGGGACTACGGTTGACGGATCTTCTTTTGTTCCCGCCAGCTACGCAAATTTTTATATTGCCAATGAAGTGGTACTGGTTCCCCTTTATGAGGACCCTAACGATCAAGCCGCCATGAACCTGTTTCAAAGGTATTTTCCCAACCGAAAGGTCATCGGAATTCCCTGCAGTGACCTGGTCTGGGGACAGGGAAGCATTCACTGCGTTACACAACAACTGTATCCGTGCCTCCGGTGATCCGCAAGCCGGCGGTTACCAGGAATAGTGAATAAACTACCGGAAATGTATCGGGAAATTAATGTGTCAGGGGTCCGGCCTGAATCTGATTGAATAAAATGAATAGCTGTGAAGTCGGACCCCAAACCCCGCCCTTTCACTCAAAATTGGAATTGAAATTTATAAAGAACCTGCAATCCGTCTACTCTGCATATTCCACCAGTTCCCAGAGTTCGCTTTGTACCAGATCGCGGGTTTCGAAAATCGTTTCAAAAAATTCCATGATATCCGTATCGGGATGGGTTTGCCGGATCAGTTCGTCGGTAAAGCCGAATTCGATATGCTCCAGGTTTCTGAAATAATTACCGGTAGCAAAATTATACCCATAATTTAATCCTCCCGGCATGATCAGTTCATACAATTCCCATCCATCCATTCGGTCGAGGTTCATCCTTTCCTCGTGCAGCGGTTTTGCAACTTCATCTTCAAACATTTGATATTCGAATTCCCGTCCGGGTACAACCTCCATATAATCAATCATCAGATAGCGGCTGGGAGTTTCAAGATCAGCATCGGATTTTAATATGCTGTTTTTGACTCTCCATAACTCGGAATGTCTGATATTACCGTTCAACTCAAAGAAACCCGGTTGCCCGCTGTTCCTATTGCCGGTACCGGGCCGCAGCCGGGGATTAGTTTCAAAAGCACTGAGAGAGTTGGCAACGGTTACACTGATATAATTGTAATCATGACCGTGGCTGCCGGGATAGATTACCTTATAGAATTGCCATCGAATAATTTCTCCTTCATGCATTTGATTGTCCCGCAGTAATTTCCGGGAATTTTGCAACTGGTAGAGAAAGTTTTCGGTATCTTCCGCCTCAATCAACAGGTAGTCAACTTTTAAATAAGCTCCCTGTTGGGATTGGGCAGACAGGGGCAGTGCATACATCAGGAGTATCAGGAGTATCAGGTGAATCAGGATACGGATTGTAAGGGTTTTCATACTCTCCTCCTTTTGTTTTTTATCCTGCATGGTTGGACATGCTATAAGGAAGTTATGCAAGAAACCTCCTGATTATAATTAACAAAATTTTACGTCCATTTAAAATGCTAAAATCAATTTTTTAAGTTGGAATTCAAGGTTTTTAAG
>JBBDNC010000165.1:0-13784 GCA_040877875.1 Balneolaceae bacterium
CCGCTTTATATTGATTAAACGGTATTTTGTATCTGAAATCAACATAATCTTCTTCGATCAGAATCTCCAGACGATCTTTCACTTTTCTTATCCCGATCCCCCTTTCGGCCGAAACATACAAGGCATCCGGGTACATTTTTTTCAATTCCGAAAGCTCGGCAGGCTCAATCTTGTCTATTTTATTAAAGACCAGGACTTTTTTCTTATCCCTGATCCCAATTTCGTCCAGAGTCCTCTCCACCACATCAATATACTCTTCGATGGATGGAGATGCAGCATCCACAATGTGCAGCATGATATCGGATTCCCGTACTTCATCAAGGGTTGACTTAAAACTCTCAATCAGATTGTGCGGAAGCTTCCGGATGAACCCTACCGTATCGGAAAGCAAGACCGTATGATTTATAAGATTCAATCGCCTAACCGTAGAATCCAGTGTTGCAAACAAACGGTCCTCAGCCAGTACTTCTGTCTCTGTCAGGGTATTCATCAGTGTGGATTTCCCTGCATTGGTGTATCCGACAAGCGAAATTCTTTTCAGATCTCCTCTCCCTTTTCTTTGGGTGGTTCGCTGAATGTCCAGTTTTTCAATCTTATCCTTTAGTACCGAAATTCGTTTCCCGATCAACCGCCGGTCCGTTTCAATCTGGGTCTCACCGGGCCCTTTCGTACCGATTCCACCTTTTTGGCGGGACAAGTGAGTCCAGAAACGGGTAAGCCTCGGAAGCAGATATTGCAACTGGGCCAGTTCCACCTGGGTTTTTGCCGCGGAAGTCTTGGCACGGGAGGCAAAAATATCAAGAATCAATCCGCTGCGATCCAGGACCTTGGCTTTAGTACCTTGTTCAACATTCCGGATTTGAGTTGCCGTCAAATCGTCATCAAATATAATCGCATCGATATTTTTTTCACCGACAATGCGCTTGAGTTCACGGACCTTGCCCTTACCAACATAGCTAGTCGGATCCGGATGAACACGGTTCTGCAAGATCTTTTCAACGGTGTCCGCACCGGCAGTATCCGCCAGCAACTCCAGCTCATCTATATATTCGAGAGCTTGCCAGCGGAGGGTTTCAGCACCATATACTCCCACCAGGATAGCTCTTTCCTTTTCTAACTCATTCGATGAAACTTCTTCTATCAAACAGTTTTACTCCGATCATTTTATAAATAACCAATAATACTAAACAACGTTTCGTAACAACCTCTTACATTACTTCTCCCGGCCTTAATCGGGTTTACACTTGCACAAGCCGATTCGTTTAATCAAAGGCACCAACATTAAAAATCAATTCTGAATTCGGACTCATCGACTTGCCGAGTTTGTAAGATACAATTTTTTTAAAATCTTCAAGTTTATGAGAAGGAATATTCAATTCCAGGCGAATACAGGTATTTTCTCTTCTTTGATCCGGATGCCGGTTCTGATAAATAAAAACAAATTCGGAATTTCTATCATTCTTTTTTTCAACATAATCGGTCATCTGATGCCAGGCAACCGTCTGGGAAGGGTCATTGATATTTTTTACAATCCCGTTGTCTGTAATAAAACGTTTGGATGCCAGGTAACTTGCCAAAAACCAGTTAAACCCAATCCACCCGTATCCCGCTACAATTGGGTAGTACTGTGTATACCCGTTATGATAGACGATTCCTCCCAATGCAAGAGTCGAACACAGAAATAATGTGGCAAATAAAGGGTATCCCCCGATCTTGCCGGCTTTCCAGCTCAACCTCACGTTCCGGAGGCGGACCACATTCAGTATGGAATAGGCCGAAAAAAAAGTCGCTCCGAGCGTAATCATCGCCAGCAGCAATACAAAAAAGCTATGGATATCGGTTGATATGAGCATTAATGAATGGTTTCAGCTTTATATAAACGAGCAACCAATGTCTCGGTTAATAATAAAAAGATTGCAAAAATGATAAACCAGTACCAGATTTCTTGTCCAAAACTGGCTCGCTGCATCTGTTCGGCAACTTCTGACTCACTTCCGATGACCTTGCGAACCGTTACACGATCAAAATGAGGGCGCAGTAATTCTTCCAGCTCCCGGTTTGTTAACGGATTAAAATCAGACTCCATTGCATGCTGATTTACAGAAACATAATCTTTTTCCCCATCTGCATGGACCGTAATCCGTCCGGGCCTCCATTCTTGTGCTTCATATACGATCTGCAGACCCTGATGAGTCACTTCCCGGTCCGGGACAACCTGCTGCCCGTCCACCTCAAGATAGACTTCTTCCGGATTCCCCGACAATTCATAGACAAACACTTCACCTAACAGGTGCTCACTCAACCCTCCCGCCTCTTCAGTTGCCAGGTAGAGAACCGTTCGGTAAAAAAGAGGTGCGAACAGGGGTTTAACCGGAAAATTTGACCAGCCGGGATCAGCCCCGATAGACGAGATCATCACCCTGCCGGACCCAAATTGCTGCTCCATTAAAATTGGCAAATCGGTTTCAGAACTCAAAATCGTATACTTCCCTCCAGAGGCAGCCGTTTCCAAATGGTAGTAATAATAGAGTTCCGGCAGGTTGATCCTCAGGTCTTCCTCCTCTCCTTTATCAAAAATATCCTTCAGAACCGGATGTCCTTCCCGTATGGGCGCAATTTGATCGATAGGCTGAAACGACCCATACCCTCCCTGAAGATTTGTAAACCGCCCGGCCTGGGTCCGTTCCAAAAAACGATTATAAGATCGGAGGTTCCCGTCGGCAGAGGGTAAAAAGAAGACTCCGCCTCCCTGTTGAATAAACTGAATGAGTTCGTCTATTGCATATTCAGGTATCTCATGCACACCATCCAGTATCACTGCATCCCATCCCTGAGGATCTCCGGTGAGTCCCTCTTCCCAATTTCGGCGCTCTACCTCCAGCAGCTCACTACCCGATACGGCCGCATCGATCATCGGATTCAGGAAGGACCTGAAGCCCGACCGGGAATCGTGTTCTCCCTGAATCAGTAAAATCCGCCGCTTTTCAGGAATGTGTATCGTTACATATCTACGGTTATCAAACGTCAGTTCATCTCCTTCGAGAATCAGAGTCCTGTTCACAGGTATATCATCGGTCATGACTTCAAAAAGGTATTCGGACTCTTGTCCCGGATCAAGGGTTACGGCATGCTGGCCTTCGATTTCCCCCTCACGTTCCAGACTCAAAAAATGATTTTGCACTTCCGAATCCCCATAGTTTTTCACATAAACCCTCAACTGTACCGGTTGTTCGCTGCTCATCAGGGCCCCTTCCAGTTCAACCCGGGTGATAGCCGTATTCGAATTGGACTGATTTTCTTCCCCAACCGTCACCGCCTGGAGAATCGTTTCCATGTCACCCTTTCCCCTCTCTTTATAAGCTGAAAACTGAGTCGCCTGAGCATCAGTGAGTAAAAAAAGCTGCTTGGCCGGCTGTGGAGCCTGTTCCAGCCGATACTGCAGTGCAGACAAATTTTCCCGGGTAAAATTGCCCGCATTCAATACCTCCACTTCATCCAGGTGAGCATAGGCCGCCCGGGGTGAAAACGCCGGCAGATCCATGGCGGATCCATTGGTGGCTTCAATAAATATCCGGTCATCATTGCCCGCCTGTTCAATAATTTGACTTGCGATCCGTTTAACCTGATCTATATACGGTCCGTGTTGATCGATCTGATCCATACTCGGACTATTATCAATCAGGATTCCTATAGCTCTGGATTGATTTTGTTCCACAGTACCGCCAAATTCAGATGGCAAAAACGGTCGTGCCAAAGCAAGGACAAGCATCAGGACGGCCAAAACCCGCAAGGCCAACAGAAGCCATTGTTTGATTCGGATTCGTCGAAGTGCACTTGTTTTTAATGATTCAAAGAAAGCAAGCGTGGAAAACCGGACCTTTTTGGGTTTCCGGAAATTGATCAGGTGAATGAGCAACGGTACGGCAATCGCTGCCAGACCTAGTAATAAAAATGGATTTAGAAAGCTCATTTACAAAAATAGTTCTTACTTTATGCCTCATTCAATATGAAACCACGATACTTCAACCATGATTTTGCAACTTGATCTCCACTTATCATATAAACTGAAAAGGTACCTATGATATTTAGTTCCGGTAGTAAAAACAATCCGGGTATTCCTGTAAAAATTTTCCCATGCACTGTATTGAATAAGCTATGCCTATAACCGAATGTTCACAAACTTATTATTTTTGAATTGAGCCGATCCAAGATTTCTACACGCTACATACTGATTCTCCTGATGATTCTGGGATCTCTCAACTCAGGTTGCGGAAACCGGTCCCTCTCCGATTGGTCCCGGTTAATCCCCGACAAAACACCTTTTTTAATTGTTCCGGAGGAAAACAGTTCCCTGAGTGAGATTCTGGAGAAAAACTATATCCCGGTATTTGAAGACATAAGTACCTCCGCCGTTCAGTTTACGGGCGAATTACAGATGACTCCCGAAACGGAACTTCCTGTCAAGGTTATTCTCCTCTACCCGGACACCTCGAACGACTGGCAGCCGGTTTGGGTCACAGAAGCCGGCCCCGAATTGCTGGGGCAGTTGAAAAACCGATATCAAAAACCATTTGCCCAAAACCGGTACTTTTTTAAAGACTATACCATCGAAAAACTCTTTATCTCCAACCGGATATTTTTTGCCGTTCGGATCGGCCCCTATACCGTATTTTCCGAATCCAGCCTGGGGATTGAAGATATGCTGAGAAGCTATCTCGGAGAACTTCCCACCCTGCATCTGGCCGATGAGCAACCCCTGGCCGGTTCCTATATTGTCAATACTCCCCAACTGGACCGATGGGTTCAACAATTGGCCCAGGTCAGTTACCGGCCCTCTATAAAGAATGCATTTGACGGCGGAACCCCTGTATCCCTCCGGCCGGTTAACAATAACCCGGATGAGATCAACCAAGCAATGGAATGGCGGTTGAGTGGAACTTTTCAGCCCACTGATTCCGCCACCACTCTGATACGCAGTCTTTCGAGCCCTGCCCGGACAATCGGACTCGACCATTACATTTCCTCGAACGTTGCAGCATTTTACATTTGTCATCTCGAACCGCGAACTTCCCTTCCCCTTGACATTGAACCGGATTTTGAGCTGGATCGTTATTTATACACCGAATCTCAAATCTACCAAAACATCGCTTCAACTCTTGGCGACGAGTTAGCCTTCGCCGCGTTTGCAGAATCCGGTTTCATGTCGTCCAGTGAGTTTTTATTTCTGCGAGACGTACATCAGCCGGAGTCATTAAGAAATACTTTGAATCAGCTCGAATCAGAAGATCTCCTTACCCGGGACGGCAATATCTATACTCTTCGAAGTCGATGGCTTGGCAGGCTCTTCGGATCGGAGCTTGCACCGATTGAGAATTTTTATCTCGGGATTTATGATGAAGCTGTGGTGATATCAAGAAGCAAAGGCCTGACCGAAAGCGTGGGTTCCGATTCAGAACGAAGAAGGGTCATCTTCTATGAAGATCAATACACCCAAATCAGGAATCAACTCCCCGAACGCCTGAGTTCCCTGTTATACGTTAACTCTTCCTCGTTCAACAGCTATATTCAGCCCTGGCTTTTCCCTCAGAATTATTTTAGTGCCCTGAGTACCAACTTTGAGATATTAACCCTTACAACCGAAACAGAGGGACCCGGTCAGCCGGTTCGAATGGAGATAAGCAGTTTTCAGCAAGAAGTCTCTGACGTACCCTATCGTGACCAATGGATATTTTCGCTCAATGGCGCTCAAATCAGCGGCCCGCCCGTATTGGAAAATATCGGAGGAACACCGAGGGAAGAGATCATATTTTCTACACATAACAATTCGGTCTACGCTCTGGCGGCAGACGGCACGATTGTCACCCAAACGGATACAAATGATGACCAGCCGGTTGGATCTCCGGTGGTATTTGACTGGTATGGCAACAACCAAAACGTGATTCTCCAGGCTGCAGGGAATAAAATCTACGCATGGAATGAAACCGGAAGCCTTTTGCCCAATTTCCCGGTCGTATTAAGTGAAAATATCACGACCCCGCTGCAAATCCTTGATATCACAAGAAACGGTATTGCAGAAATACTCGTCGGAACCGCCGACCGTAATTTTCACATCCTGAATTCAAGGGGAGACCCGATTGCCGGCTGGCCTCAAAAAACCAATACGGTTGTGACCACCAAACCTCTGGTTCAACAACTCGGACAGCAGCGGTCAATTTTTGCTTTTGCGGAGAATAGTCTTCACGCATGGAATATCAACGGTTCCCGGCGTGCCGGATTTCCGGTATTTATCGATTCTCAATTCAACGGATCCCCCGCCAACCATGAGGAGTTTATACTGGGAGCAGCGGCTGACGGCCATCTCTATTCTATTGGAGAACAGGAGCTTTTTGCCGATTCGCTGGCCGCCTCTGTCTCCGGCGATTCACTGATCATTCAGGGAGTGAATGTTTCCAACAGCAGCCTGAATACTACTCCTTCCGTCCAAAATCAAATGATCCGGGTAGATGACGAACTCGTTCGTGAGAATCTGATCCTTCTGCAAAGCTCCAACGGGTCGGTCTTTCTGTTGAATTCCGATGGACAATTACGATTCGCACAGAACATGGGACAGCCCGGATCCGGGCATTTCCCTCCTGTCCTCACCGACCTGAACAGCAATGGCAGGACGGACGTAGTTGCGCTTGCTGATTTTGGCCGGCTCTATGCCTGGGACCTGATTTCGGGCGATAGAAACTACGACCTGCCCACTACCGGCATGCGTTTCCCGGTTATTTTCGACCTGAACCGGGATGGCAACAAAGAACTGATAGGACAAACCCGCGAAGGCCTGCAAACCTGGACAATTTTTAAATAGAAGGGGGGCGTACAGTGTGTCAGGGAACAGTGTGTCAATGAAACCGGGGATGGGTTGGATCAGTACATTGGCCTCACCTTCGTACTTTTCACTAAAATAATGATCACTGCCTGATTCCGCCGGTAATTGAAACTCTGTAAACTGATAACTGACAAACTGTTCACTGTATTACAGGATATCTGCGAGAGCCTCTTCGAGGTTCTCAAATTCAAACTCAAACCCTTTGTCCAGTAACTTTTCAGGGTGGTTGCGCAAGCTTGTCACGACCGGGCCCGCCCCCTCTCCCAATACGAGTTTCAAGACAAATTCAGGCACCCTGAAAAAGGCCGGACGCCGCATGATACGGCCCATTACCGAAGCGAGCTCATCCATCGTAGCCGGATTTGGAGCATTGGCATTATAGGGCCCCTCCAGGTTCTCATTTTCGACCGGATATAGAAGTGCCCGGCACAGATCTTCCATATGAATCCACGGTATGTATTGTTTGCCGTGTCCCACCGGTCCTCCGACAAATAGTTGAAACGGAAGTTTCATCTTGCCTACCATCCCCCCGTTATCCTGTAGTGCAATTCCCATTCGCGGAATAGCCACCCGGATCCCCAGATCCATGGCCTTTAGCGCTTCAGCCTCCCAGTCCTGACACACTCTCGCCAAATAATCATCTCCCGGCGGGAAGGATTCATCCACAATGCGATCGCCATTTTCCCCGTAAAAACCTGCGGCAGAAGCGGATATGAACAGACCCGGCTTTTTATCTGCTTTCTTCATTGCCTCCACCAGCTTCCCCGTTGAATCAATACGGCTTTTATAGATCGACTCCTTTAATTTCTCCGTCCAGCGTACGCCCACCAGATTCTGGCCGGCCAGGTTAATGACCCCATCACTTTTTGCGATCTCTCCTGATAAATCGGAGTCCCACTGAATAAATTGCTGATTTGCAGCCTGTTCTTCCCGATACTGATCAGGGTTACGGGTGATGATGGTCAGGTAATGGCCCTCTTTTAAGAGCCTGCTTCGCAGATAGGTGCCAATAAAGCCTGTTCCCCCCGTTATCAAAAATCTTAAAGTATTTTCCATAGGTCGATTACAAATACAGATTTCAGGTGATTTACCTTGTTAACAAATTATTTCCGTCGAATGACTCCCAGTCCAGGCCGATCCGGCAAACATATTCGATACTCTTCATTCAGTGTCAGTCCCTCGTATGGGTCAGAATCGATGAGCAGGTGTCCGTCCAGGTCCACATAATCTGCTTCAACTCCCAGAATGGCTCCGGCAGTATTGGCAAGTGAAGTTTCAATCATACAACCGATCATAATTCTCAAGCCAAGCTCCCGGGCCTCCTTCATCTTTTCTCTGGCTTTGCTGAGTCCGCCGATTTTCATCAGTTTAATGTTAATTCCATGAAAACCGTGCTGCAGATCCGCCAGGGATTCCTCCGATAAAAAACTCTCGTCGGCGATCAGGGGAATGGAAGTGCGTTTTTTTAGACGAGCCATTTCCCGATTCAGGAAAGAAGGCATCGGCTGTTCGACCAACTCAATATTTTTGCCGGCCAGCCAGTCCAGCATGCCGGAAGCCTCTTCCAGGGATGTCCAGCCCTCATTCGCGTCCACCCTCACCGGTTTGTCCGTTACCCGGCGAATCGTACGGATCATCTCCCGGTCATTTTTTCCCCCGAGCTTTACCTTCAGAACCGGATACCGGTCAGCTTCCAGAACTTTTTTTTGAATGATCTCAGGTTCATCCAAACCAATAGTAAATGAGCTCACGGGCCCGATGTCTGGCAGGCCCCATAACCGCCAAATGGGTTCAGACCGTGATTTGCCGACCCAATCCCACCAGGCCATCTCCACGGCCGCTGCCCCCGAAGCGACATACCCGGCAGTTGAGCGGATTTTTTGTTCCAGCTCCTGGCCGGTATCCAATAAAAGAACTCCATTCGGAGCCAACTGATCAAAAAAAGTTTCTACTTTTCCGGCATCTTCATGATAGCGAAGATTCGGTGCAGCCTCCCCCCATCCCGTATGTCCGTCAGCATATAGCTGAACCACAACATTCTCAACGACCGATTTCGTCCCACGAGCAATCGTAAATGCATGCCTGAGATTCAGGTCTGCACGATGAGATTGAAGAATAAAACGAGTCATATCGGATCCGGTTCAGAAAACCCATTTAAGATAAAGATAGACCCATGGCGTACAGAGGATCAGTGCGTCGAAACGGTCAAAAAATCCACCGTGTCCGGGAAGCAGGCCGGAGGAGTCCTTAACTTCAGCTATTCGTTTTACCCGGCTTTCCGTTAAATCACCGGCCGGGCCTGCAATACTGATCAATAACACCAAAGGGGCAGCAGCACCGAATGCCAGGGGAAACGGATCTGCGATCCAGTAAATGAGGAGAAACCCTGCAAAAGCCCCTGCAAATCCGGACCCAAACCCTTCCCAGGTTTTTTTGGGACTGATGGCCGGGGCCAGCAGACGTTTCCCGAACGTTCTCCCCCCGAAATAGGCAAAGACATCATTCCCCCAGATCATTAGAACGATGGCATAGGTCAGCCACATTCCGGCAGTGTCGGAATCGAAATTTCTGATCTCATGGAGGAGAAAAAAGCCGAGGGGAGCATAAACTCCGCAAAAAAGGGATACCAGCCACCGGTTGGCCCATGACGGGTGCCGGTCGATTACAGCCCAGGTGGTTATCAATAAGATTCCAACAGCAATCGAAAAGATAACCGGCGGGGAAAGATGCGGCAGGGACCAGATATAAATTCCCAACAATATAGAAATTACCGCTACAGGATAAATTTCAATGCGATTGAATAAATTTATCATTTCTATAACCACTGCAAGGGCAAGGATCCCCGTAAAAATTGCAAACAGGTAATCCCCCAGCCAGATAAGAAAAAGAAACAGGGCAGCAGCAGGTACCCCGAACAGGACACGGCGGGTCAGTTCATTCAAAGGTCCTCCTCTGTATCTGTATCCTCGTCAGACAGATCTCCGAAATCCCCGGTATTCATTTCAAGATCTGCAAGGGCTGCCCGGGCTTTTTTTTCAAACTCCTTCGGCACATAGAGATAAACCATAGAGGTTTCGCCGATATTAAGACTGTAGGCAGAATCTCTTTTTGAAAGTATATTCGAGGGAATTTTCAGGTTTGAAAGATAATTCTTTGCCATCGCCACTTCATATTCCGTCCCACGTTCCAGAATACAAACCCAATTTTCGATATCTCCCGGTTCGGGGCCTTCGAATAATCCCATAACGAACTGAATTTATTGGTTATTCAACACAATGCCTGAAGCAGTGCCTTCCGTTTGTTTGTGAAGCTCGTTCCAGCGCGGGTTTCATCACTCTTCCAAAAGTATCAATCCGAACCTCCGGAACGGGTTTCTGATTGACGGAAAAGAAGCGAGATCAAAACCGCTGCTGTAGCAATGCTTAACAATAACATCCAGATTGGCGGTGCCGTTTCAGGAGTGATATCCGCAAATGCAAGATCAGGATAAAAGGTAGCAAGGACGACCGCTCCGCCGTTGTTGATAAAGTGCGCCACGATTGCCGGAAGGAGACTTCCGCTCAGCCAGGTAACAAGTGCCAGCAAAATGCCGAGGGCAGCAAGGGGGAGCAGGTTGGTAAGTTGAATATGGTACAACCCAAACAAAAGTCCGGATAGAATGATGGCCGGCCAGGGTCCCCAGCTTTTTTCAAATGCACGCTGAACATAGCCCCGAAACATAATCTCTTCACAAACTGCAGGAACCAAACCGATATGAAGCAGGCCCAGCCACATCGCACCGTCACTGCGCAGGAATGTTTCGATCATTTGATATTGAGACTGCTGAAGTTCCGTAAATCTTTCCGGAACCGGCAACATCGAATTCAGGTAACCGAGATACCAGATCACAGGTTGTACAACCACAAAGAGACCCGCTGCTATACCCACAAAAGCCCAGGTAGTCGGGAATGTGCGAATTCTCAGAAATGAATTGCGTTCTCTGCTTTGAACATGAAGTTGGCTCACCAGGTACGTTGCGATCCCCAAAAAGAGAATTTGACCGGCCGTGTTCCCGATAAACACCAGGTCGAGCCGTTCGGTAAAAAGCTGAAGGACATCGGTCCCGCTGTCCAGTCCTTCACCGGCAAATGTAAAAATCAGAATTGCCGAGACGATGCCCGCTGTAATCTGAAACAGGAAAAATCCTATGACAATCCAGATTAAGGCTACAGCCCAGTGTGAAAAACCGTTTCGCTCTACCCACGAGCGGATATGTACAACCGGCGTGTCGTCCTTCAATTCTGAAAGTGGAGTCATCCTGCAGATTTAATAAGTTTCTTTTTTTTCAGCAAATAACTTAACCCCGAGCATACCGGTAAGGAGATTTAGCAGGCCGGTAGAAGGAATTCCCCACAACAACTGGTTTAAAAAATTCTGACCTTGTATTCCGGCAGCCATCTGATCCACCAATTGATCCCGGGTCTCTGCAGGCACATCCATCGCTTCAACATTTTGGACGATATTCTCCAGCAGTTTTTGGGTATATTCCGGATCAATATATAACCACAGCTCATTCAGAACCGAACTAAACACCACCACAGCGACACCGGTCAGGAAACCGATTAAGGCTCCCCGCCCGAGTTTGATTACCGGAGTCACTTCCCGGCAGTAGTGCCAAACCGCAACCAAGCCCGCAACACAGGTAGCCAAACAGATCACGACCCCGCTCATCATAAAAGGGGTAAACATGCTGCCGGTGGGTTCAGAACCAATTTGTATATATCCGAAGATCAGACCGATCACAAAACTGACCAGGCTGAAAATTCCGCCAACGAGCAATACCGAAGTCCAGTAGCTGGTGATTTCCGGACTTGGCCGGACCTCCTGATGCTGATTTATTTCAGTCATAATATTATAATTTTAATTGTATACGTTTTTTATGATTTAAACGAATCCGTCAATACCATGACGACGGCTATCCCCAAAACAGCTCCGAAGGCAAATCTCAATATATTTGAACTACTCCAGATTGCAAACTGACTTCCCGTAAAATCGATGATTTGAAGTATCACTGCAACCCCTAAAATTTTTACCGGCCAGATACGTCCCTGAAGAGTCCGTATCAATAAAGGAAGAGCCAGCCAGGCAAGGAACAAACCGGAAAAGATGCCGAAACACCGGCTATTTACAGCCATCGGTATTCCATTAATCGCAAAGGAGCGTTCGGGAATCTGGTGACAAACTCCGTAAAACATACGGTAAGGCCATCCCGTATAGTCTGCCGGCCGATTCCAAACTCCACTGCCAAGAGAGGCAACATAGAGAACCATCAACCCCACAAGCACCCCCAGATATAAAGCCTTGTATTTCATAATCCCGTGTTCCCTGACATCCAACTTTCCACCTTCCTCTGTTTACGCCTTATATCTTGAGGGAAGAGGATCTTGAGTTTTCTAATTTCCCGGAAAATGGTGTAAAAAAGCATCCGGCGCCCGGCACGGTCGACGAGTCTCTGCATCCAAAAATGCAAGGATAACTCTTCCCAGTACATGCGGCCTCTCAGAGGTTTCGGTAAAGATTTCATACCAGGTATTCAGGCGGACGGCCGGTGTTTCATATATTTTGACTGTGACCTGCATCAGTTCGTCATAATAGATCGGGGATTTGTAAGAGATTTCCGTGTAAACAACCGGAAGCATAATCCCCTTCTCTTCCATTTTCTTATAGGGCAATCCCAGATTGCGGATCATCTCTGTCCGGGCCACTTCAAAAAATTCCAGATATCGTCCATAATATACGTATCCCATTCTGTCCGTTTCACTATAGCGGCTTCGCATCGTATGGGTGAAAGACTGCAGGGGATCTTTATCAGGGAGAGTGATCATGGACGGGTTATTTTTTCTTGCCATCGGAGGATTCAGCTATCTCCCATGATCCCATTTTTGAATATTTATCAATTCGTTGTTGAACAAGTTTTTCCGGCTTTCTTTTTCCGAGACGTTTCATGCTATCCATAATCTGCTTTTTAACTGCGCCGGCAGCCTGATCCGAATCCCGATGAGCCCCGCCCAAAGGCTCCGGGATCACCCCGTCAATGATGTTCAGTTCCGCCAGGTCGATCGCCGTCAGTTTCAATACGGAAGCAGCCTGTTCCTTAAAGTCCCAGGTTTTCCACAAGATGGAAGAACAGGATTCTGGCGAGATGACCGAATACCAGGTATTCTCCATCATATACACTTCATTCCCCATCCCGATTCCAATCGCTCCGCCACTGGCTCCTTCACCGATTACAACTGAAATCAAGGGAACCCGCAAGGTTGCCATCATCTTCAAATTCCTTGCAATGGCCTCCGCCTGGCCTCGCTCTTCTGCCTCCAGGCCGGGATAAGCGCCAGGAGTATCCAGAAAGGTCACGATGGGAATATTAAACTTCTCAGCCAGTTTCATCAACCGCCCGGCTTTTCGATATCCTTCCGGATTTGCCATTCCAAAATTTCGATACTTTCTGGATTTGGTATCCCGTCCCTTCTGATGGCCAATCAGCATAACGCTTTGCCCCTCAATGGTTCCCAATCCCCCTATGATCGCCTTGTCATCGCTATAAAACCGGTCTCCGTGCAATTCCACGAAACGATCCGTAATCTTGTAAATATAATCGAATGTGTAAGGCCTCTCCGGGTGGCGGGCAAGCTGTACCCGTTGCCAGCGGGTCAGGTTCGTAAAAATCGATTCCCGGAGCTGGTCCACTTTTTTTTCCAGACGTTCAATCTCCGGTTTGAGTACGCCGTCTCCTACCGAAAGTTCTTTCAGTTCCGCTATTTTCCTCTCCAAATCGGCAATCGGTTGTTCAAAATCGAGATATTGCATGACTTCACATTTTGATTGTAAGATTTGTGTTAATATAAGAAGGATTTTGGGATCGCATTAAAAA
>JBBDNC010000166.1:0-1416 GCA_040877875.1 Balneolaceae bacterium
GATGGAGCAGGAATTGAACAACCTGCTTGACGTTTGGTACCCGAGAGTTGTGGATACGGAACACGGCGGCTACCTGAGCCGATTTACTCATGATTGGGAGCCGGACGGTTCACAGGAAAAGATGATCGTGACGCAGGTCCGCCATTTGTGGACCCTTTCCAAAGTCGGACAAAAATATCCTGATGATAGCAGCTATTTAGAATATGCGGCTCATGGGTTTGACTTTCTAAGGCAGGAGATGTGGGACGAAACTCATGGAGGGTTTTATCAGTTGGTCACACGTGAAGGGGATGCGATTCTCGGAGAAGAAGGAGAAATCAACAAGACGCTTTACGGCAATGCTTTTGCCATTTATGGGCTGGCCGCGTACTATGAGTTTTCGGATAATGCCGAAGCCCTTGACCTCGCCCGACGAACGTTTGAATGGCTTGAGAACCACGCATACGATCCCGCTCACGGTGGATACTTTCAGCCGCTGGCCAGAGACGGTACGCCTGACACAACCGGCTATCCGAAGGATTATAACAGTGGGATTCATATCCTGGAAGCTCTTACCGAACTCTATACGGTATGGCCGGATGAGGGTGTCAGGGACCGGCTTGAGGAAATGTTTATAATCGTACGGGATACGATGACCACCGACCGCGGCAATCTGAAACTCTATTTTCAGCCGGACTGGACTCATCTTTCCTACAGGGATTCTACCGAGTCGACGGTCCGGGCCAATATCGGCCGCGATCATATTACCCCCGGCCATGATATTGAAACCGCCTATTTGTTATTGGAAGCCGCTCATGCATTGGGCCTGGATCAGGATCCGGCGACCCTGGAAATTGCCAAAAAGCTGACAGACCATACGCTTG
This sequence comes from Balneolaceae bacterium, assembly GCA_040877875.1. Taxonomy (GTDB): domain Bacteria; phylum Bacteroidota; class Rhodothermia; order Balneolales; family Balneolaceae; genus JBBDNC01. The sequence goes on from JBBDNC010000166.1 coordinate 864, forward strand.
AAACCGGGTGGGATGGGGAAACAGGGGGATTCTACGATATCGGTTATTACTTTAAGGGAGATGACGAGCTGACAATTCTTAGAGATACCAAAAACTGGTGGGCTCAGGCGGAGGGATTAAACACCCTGTTGATGATGGCTGAAATCTGGCCGGAAGATCCCCGGCGCTATTTTAACAAGTTCACACGTCAGTGGGAGTACATCAAAATGTACCTGATTGACCATGATCATAAAGGGTGGTATGACAGCGGCCTGGATAAAAGTCCGGAAAGGAGGACTGCCTTGAAGAGTCATATCTGGAAAGGGAATTATCACACTGTCCGATCTTTGATGGGGTGCCTGGAACGGTTGGATGAATTTGAAAAAAGCCCTTGATTTTGCCGAAAATAACGGCCATATAGAATTCGTCAATTTTTGGCTCTTTTAAGGATGTCTGTTTGAGTCTTCACTTTTCCCCTCTCAAGAGGGGATGGCTTTCCGCTTGCGGAAAGACCGGGGTGTGTTCGCAGGGTCTGATTCAGGTGTTCGAAATGCCTGATTCGGGTCTTCGCAGA
>JBBDNC010000166.1:1516-13708 GCA_040877875.1 Balneolaceae bacterium
GTGTTCGCAGGGTCTGATTCAGGTGTTCGAAATGCCTGATTCGGGTCTTCGCAGAGCCGGACTCAAAACGCAATTTTTTTACCTAGAAAGAAGATCCTGTTAAACAACAAATCATGAATTCAGAAAACAATAACCGGCCGCGCGATCCCTACATCCTGACGGAGAGGGATATCAAAGAGCCTCCATCGTCATTTTGGGAAACCTTAAAATGTCTGGGCCCCGGCTTTATCCTTTCGGCTGCCATTGTGGGTTCCGGTGAACTGATTGCTACGACCACTTTGGGAGCCAGAGCTGGTTTCGTAACCTTCTGGGTGATTATCGTAAGCTGCCTTGTAAAAGTTTTCCTCCAGCTTGAATTCGGGAAACATGCAATCAGTACAGGGGAAACAGTGATGACCGCTCTCAATAAACTTCCCGGTTGGAATTTTAAAAAGGTTAACTGGTCTATCTGGACCTGGTTGTTTATTCAGCTTTTCAAGCTCCTTCAGGTCGGAGGAATAGTCGGAGGGGTGGCCATTACTCTCAATATCGTATTCCCATCAGTAAATGTAACCCTGTGGACAGGCTTGACAACGATTGCGGTGGCACTATTGGTATACCGGGGACGCTATCAATTCATCGAGCGGTTTTCGCTGGTGATGATCGCTTTTTTCACTTTGTTTACTTTTCTGTCGGTCTACATGTTGCAGTATACCCCATTTGCCTTTACCTGGCAGGATATTCAGTTTGGCCTGGAATTCAACCTGCCGACGGCAATGGTCGGAGTAGCCATTGCGGCCTTTGGAATCACGGGAGTGGGAGGAGATGAAATTATGTACTATTACTACTGGTGCCTGGAAAAAGGGTACGCTGCATATACGGGGCCGGTATCGGAAGATCCGGAGTGGAGACGACGGGCAAGGGGCTGGATTAAGGTAATGTACTGGGATGCGATCCTGTCTATGATTGTCTATACTCTGGTAACTGCCGCTTTCTATATTCTGGGGGCCACGGTCCTTCACGCTCAAAGCAAGGCCCCGGAAGGGTATCAAATGATCGAAACGTTGTCCGAGATGTATACCCAGACGATGGGTCCCGGAGCCAAGAATGTTTTTCTGGTCTGCGCCGTGGTGGTTTTATTTTCTACACTGTTTTCTGCCCTTGCCAGTTGGACACGGATCTTTTCCGACGCGTTCGGAACGTTGGGCCTGTTTGACTTTTATGATATCGAGCAGCGACGAAGATCCATTGCCATCCTGGCCTGGGTCTTTCCGGTGATTTGGTCCATTCTTTTCCTGTTTATGCAACTACCTGTGTTGATGGTCATTATTGGAGGATTTTTCACATCGATCCTTTTATTGATTGTGGTTGTAGCAGCAATCCATTTCCGGTATGTTCGACTGCGACCGGAATTAAAGCCGGGAAGGTTGTACGATATGGCCTTCTGGATAAGTATTGTAGCCATTCTGCTGGCGGCCGTCTACAGTATCATCCGGTTTTTTTGACAACACAATCCAATAAGGTATTGATAGATCAAATCGGACAATAGATTGAATAAACTTCATTCATTTTAACCATTCCTCAAACAGCTCGAATAACTCTGATCGGGTGGGAGAAGTCGATGTGAAAGTGAAGTTTCCTACAGCCTCTCTTTCCTGATAGGCCGCTTCGATGACAGAGAATTCATCTTTCAATTGCTCGGAGATAGCCGGATTGCCGCTTCCGTCCGTCACCCCGGCCATCATCAGTCTTCGAGGGGCCAGGGTGGCAGCAAGATCGGGCAGATCATAGGCTGTCAACGCCCCGGCCACGGTGCTGGGAATGAATCCCGGTTCATAAAAACGGTTCATGACGAGGGAGCGATAAGACGAATAAGGCCCCAATAATAAAATACGGGCAAGATCCGGCTCAAATGCCGCCGCATGCAACAGGACCGGTGCCATGTCCCTTCGGGCGACTCCGTAAATTTCGTCGAGTTCGATATCAAGAGGTGTATCGGTATCAACCTTCTCCTTTAACAGACGCGTGAGCCTGACCACATCCCCGGCGCGAATGCCGACGATGCTTCGGCCGATTTGTATGGCAGCACGCCACTCTAGCCGGAGTGGACTTCCTGAACCCATTTCACCTGTCCCCACCAGGTCTGGAGACAGCACCGTAAACCCGTTCCGGACAAACCACTCCATCTCTCCGCCTTCCGAAACCTCAGCGGCTTTATCTTCGGGATGCAGGTAGATCACTGCTTTTCCATTGGAGTGCTCCGGGATCAGGAGAAGATAGGGGATGACATATTCTCCCTCGCCTTTCACAAAATATTTTTCAATTGTATACCCCTCCCGTTGAAATCGGCCTGTGAATACCGGGGTGCTGGTCGCCGCTGGTTCACGATAGCCGGACAACCGTTTGGCCGACTCCCGTACATGTTTCAGATGACCGGTGAGATCTTGTCCGGATGATTGAAGGTCAGCAAGACGGTTTTCCGCCTCTTTGCGATTCAGACTGAATACGGTTTCACTACCGAGTGACTCCGAGACCTGGCCGGTCCGGGTCACCCGGATCTCCTCAGCGCTTAACAGCTCAACATCCAGATCTTCCGGGGTGCCGGGAAGATCCAGGTGCTGCTGGAAAAAACTATACATCGCTTTTCTGTTTTTAAGCGTGGAGGCATGTCCGCCGATATCTTCCACAAAGCCAAAATTTTCTTCCTGACCATACGCTTTATAGATGCCCGACACTTCTGCTGCTGCCTCCCGAACCCCTTGTATGCTGAAAAAGTCATTCGTGGTGGCGATGATCAATAACGGTTTTGGGGCCCGTACGGTCAACAGGTCTGCATGATCGATGCCATGTGCGATGCCGTGATATAGGTTCTGCTCCGCATCCTGCGGGCCAATCGATTGAAGAAGCCTTGTGAAATTGGTGATATAATTTTCGGGAGCAGCAGCCTGGATCCGCTCATCAAACGCGGCAATATAGGCCGATTGGGTGCCTCCTCCCGATCTGCCAGTAATTCCAATCCTGGAGGGATCCACCTCCTCCCTGTCAACCAGGTAATCCACGGCTCTTATGCCATCCCAGATCATATACCGGGCCTGGGAACTACCCGTTATAAATGCCTGTGCGCCGGGGTGGGAATGCTCGCTGGTTGGCCCCCCTATGGTCGATTCCTCGGCTTCCGGATCATAATATTCAAGTCGTTCACCCTGACCCACCGGATCGATGGCAAAGACGACAAACCCTTTCTTGACCAAATTGAGGATTGCATGCTGATAGGTACTGCTCCGGTATGCTTCATTCGTATGGCCGCTGACGTAAAGCACCGCGGGAGCGGGTTCAGCCGTCAGATCGGAAGGAATGAAGAGGGATGAGGTTACAAAAAAACCGGGTTGCGATTCAAAGACGATGTGTTCAACTCTGTAATCCTCCTTCTCGACCGTGCGTGTGACGGTTGCGTTCAGGGGTGTTTTTTCCGGAAAGGGTCCGACGAGCTCCATCAGAGTCTGTTGCAGGGAAAGTTGCCGCTGTTGCCATTCCACAGCCGAACGGATCTCCTCAACAGCCGAAGATCGCCGGTCAAGCAATTCTAAAGCTTCCCCGGTCAGATGGTGATATAGCGAATGGTCAGCGTCACTAAACTGCAGCCAATGATTATTACTCGCCTCCCCGCGTATAACCTTGAGAGAATCCTGAGCCTTCACCACGCCGGTCGGAAGAAATAAAACCAGGGCCAGAGCACTCATTGTGAAATAAAAAATGTATTCAGATAATCGTACTGGAGATTGCGAGTCGGGGGTTGACGCTTTAGAGTGTTTTGGATTCATATCAGTAAGATAAAACGGTTGATGATTGGGGGCATTGGAGTGCGATGATGATCGCACCGTAACTGATCTTGTCACACTTGATATGTGTGAATTTTATACAGATTCTAAAATCCGGGTGGTACCCCTGCGTTCAAGTTCGATATCCATGCCGGGGTCATTGGTCTTCCATGCCCCGGCTGTAAAATCAGGAACGTCCACAGAGCCAGAACGATTGGCCACCGACCATTCGCTCAACGGCACAATCGAACTCCAAAGGGCGGCGTCATAGACGTCCATATCCAGCGGTAGCCCGTGTCGCAAGCAGTCGATCAACCGCCAGTCCATCAGTGTATCCATTCCCCCGTGACCTCCAACCTGTCTGGCCATTTCTCCGACCGTTTTGGTAATTTCAGGAGTATATTTTTCTTCCAGTTTTGCAACCTCCTCTTCCGGGAACCATCCATCGTGACTGGTTGCGATTCTTGCCGGAAGGGGCCATTTTCTGACAATCCCTTCAGTTCCGCTGATTAGCTGGATTCTGGAGTAGGGGCGCGGCGAACTCGTATCGTGCTGGAGCATAATCGTTCGCCCTTTCCAGGTCCGGATGGTGGTTACATTCATATTGCCGCGGAATTCCCTGCCGAGATAGGACTCATAATAATCGTCTTCAGCGGCAATCTCTTCCATCAACCTTCCCATACTAAAATCCTTGCTGGAAACCGAAACCAGATAATCCATCTGGTCTCCATAGTTTAGATCCATTGACTGAGCTATGGGTCCCAGTCCGTGGGGCGGGTACAGGTTTCCGTTTCTGCCGGCGTTTTCCTCCAGGCGCCACGAACGATAACCAAATGCCCCGTGCTCATCCCTCTTCCACCGGCTTCTGTCGGAGACTCTGTCATGAATATATGCGCCTTCACCGTGTATGATGTCTCCGAAAAATCCATCTCTCGCCATGTTCAGGGTCACCATTTCGAAAAAATCATAGCAGGCGTTTTCAAGCATCATGCAATGTTTTCGCGTTCGTTCGGAGGTTTCTACCAGATGCCAGCACTCCTCAATTGTTTGGGCAGCCGGAATTTCCGTTGCGGCGTGCTTGTCAGACTCCATGGCACAAACCGCCTGCGGAGTGTGCAGATCCCAGGGGGTGCAGATGTAGACCAGATCGAGGTCTTCCCTTTCACACAATTTTCTCCATTCATCCTCTCCGCCTGAATATCCCTCCGGGCTGTGAGGGGATCCCCGGAGGGAATCCATGGCATCCTCCACTCGCTCCGGGACCAGATCACACAAGGCCCTGATCTCGACCCCTTCAATACGCATGAGTCGTCTCACTGCGGCGGAGCCTCGGTTTCCGACTCCAATAAGACCGATACGGACCGTTTCCAAGGGTGGAGCCGCATACCCGTGCATATTGAATTGCTGGTGATGGGAATGTTGAAAAGGGCTGTTTTCAGAAGGTCGGCGGTCACAACCGATGAGGCCGGTACCGGCCAGACCCAGGCCTGCGATTCCGGTGAATTTCAGGAAATCTCGTCGGGTAGTTGTCATAAATGAAGTTGGTGTTTAAAAGTTGAAAATGCTGTAAGCATCGATAAACCAAGAGAAGTTTCTAAAAACTGACTTCGCGTTAATTTTTTTCCACTCATATATTGTTAAAGGTTATATACCTGCTATCTTTGATCTTATGGGATATCATAGGCTCCCCAGCGTCGGACGGATAGAGAGTTTTCTGTCTTTCATTGACAATTTACTCTTATGTGAGCACTTTTGATACGTTAGGTTTGAATTCTACAACAATCCTGTTGTGCCACCCCCCTTCTGAAGATTTATATCCATCCCCCTTTCGTTGGTCTTCCATGCTCCTCTGGTGAAGTCAGGTACACTTACAGAATTGGAACGGTTGGCGACCGACCACTCTGACAAGGGTGTGATAGCACTCCAAAGGGCTGCATCATAGACATCCATCTCCAATGGCAATCCATTGCGAAGACAATCAATTAGACGCCAATCCGTTTCATTGACTCTGGCATAACCTCTGAGTTGGCTTCGATCTGCATCTGCTGCCTGACTCACCAACTCTTTGAACTGTCTGGTGATAGCCGGGGTGTATTGCTCTACCAGGGAATTGAATTCCTCTTGCGAAACCCAGCCGTCATGGCTGGTGGCGATTTGGGCAGGACGCGGATAATGCCTGCAGATCCCCCTGGTTCCACTTATCAGATTGAAACGAACATTCGGGCGGGGGGAACTTATATCATGCTGAAGCATCAGGGTGCGTCCTTTATGGGTACGGATAGTGGTGACATTCATATTGCCTCGAAACTCCTTGCCCACATAAGGCTTAAAATAGTCATCCTCTCCGGCAAGTTCTTCCATTAAAGGAGCCATGGTAAAATCGTCACTGGAGACCGATACCAGGTAATCCATCTGATCCCCATAGTTAAGATCCATCATCTGAGCCAGCGGGCCCAGCCCATGCTGGGGATAGAGATTGCCGTTTCGTCCAACGTTCTCATCAAGACGCCACGGACGATATCCAAACCAATCGTGTTCATCTCTCTCCCACCTGCTCCTGTTAGAGACCCTGTCATGAATATAGGCGCCTTCCCCGTGAACAGGCTCTCCGAAAACCCCCTGTCTGACCATATTTAATGTAACGGCCGACAATTCACTATGGCAGGAACCGGACATCATCAGACAATGTTTCCTCGTTTGCTCCGAAGTTTCTACCACCTGCCAGCACTCCTCGATAGTTTTGGCTGCCGGTAGTTCCATATACACGTGTTTTTCATGTTCCATGGAATAAACGGCTTGGGGAGCGTGCAAATGCCAGGGAGTCGCGATATATATCAGATCAATATCAGGTCGTTCACACATGTTTTTCCATGCATTCGGGCCCTCTGTATACGTGTCGGGGCTATGTTGTGGAAACTGGTGGATTGACTCAATGGTCTGGTGAACCCGTTCAGGGACGATATCACACAACGCTTTGATCTCCACGCCTTCTACACCGGCCAAACGCCTGACGGTTCCCGACCCGCGGCTTCCGATCCCTACGAGTCCAACCCGGACCGTATCTAAAGCAGGAGCAGCATATCCATGCATGTTAAACCGTTGATGGGATGATTGTTGAAACGGTTTACGGTTAGTCGATTCCGTAGAATCCAGTAATTTGCTTGCGCCGGTCAGACTCAGGCCGGCAAGACTAATCTGTTTTAAAAATTCTCTGCGGTTATTCTTCATGAGCTTTAATTTTTATTTATAGTTCGTTCATGATTATTTCCAGTTCATAATGCGTTTGGCGTTATCCTGATATAAAGCCTGAAGTGTTGATTCGGACAAATTCAGTCCGTAATAGGGCCACCAAACCCGGCCAACCATATACTCATCGTCTGTTTCCAAAAGCCTCCACCAGGATTGATACATACTTTTCTTCATGCCCATATCGGTCCCGAACATTACCCGGTCCTGATAGGTAGTAAGAAACTTTTTGGCTGCCCGGGGAGTCCTTCCAATCTCGTAGTCTCGTGCCGAGATATCCAGGTATAAATTGGGATAGCTGTCAAGTGCCTTGCTCAGGGACGCCAAATCGTGTCCCTGATTACTCAGATGACAGGCGATGAACGTGGTATCCGGGTGTTTTTCGAGAGTGCGGTCGCGTGTGGCAAGAAGTTCTCCATGCGAGAGGATATCCTCGCCATGCAGATTGAAATGCTGATAATCGGGAGTGCGCTCCTGATAGACATTCAACGGCTCCCAGGCAGATGGGTGATCTGCTATATGAATATTTACCGGCATATCCAGTTCTGCGCATTTACTCCAGAAAAGGTCCAAACGCGGGTCATCGTGGTGCATTCTCTCATCCGGGTCCAGTTCAGCCTCTCTTGTCACTCCTCGTCCTTTATTGGTTATTTCGCCGACTCCGCGGGCTCCCATCTCATAACACCGTTCCAGTTCTATGGCGACTCGTTCAGGATAAGTCGACTGGTGAATATTTGTAGTCTCTACCCCGCAGTAGAGCTGGAACCGGTCGGGGTAGGGTTCCAGGTACATCTTGACAAGCCTGTCAAAAGCCGCTCCGGTTGCTCCGGTCAGCAAAACCGATGTTTTAACTCCGACTTCATCCATTGTCTTGACCCACCGGGCCAGTTTTTCCATAGAATCTCCCTCCCCGCGTTCGGGATAGTTGTGAATATGGACGTCTATGGCCGGATAGCGGGCTGTCGTTACAAAGGTTTCAGGGACTATCACTAAGGAGGTAGGGGCATAATCCTTCAGCAGTATATCATCCATCGGGCCGGACCGGGGGTCCACACCGGGTCCGGCCCAATCTCCGTACTTGGCTTCCTGCCACTCTGGATCCAACTGCCAATTCTTATCAGGTATAGGGTCATGGGTTGTCCGGGAACTACATCCGGGTATCAAACTTGTGCCCAGTAAACCAATTCCGCCAAGACCACTGATTTTTAGGAAATCTCTTCGGTTTTTTTTCATTGGTTTTAATCAGTTTGTCCAGGCCACCTCATCATTATGTCTGACTGCATGCGAGGGAAGAGACTCCCCATCACCAAACGGATAGAGGGTTTTCTGTTCTTCAATGACAATTCCCTCTTCATTGAGACTTCCATCCGGATTCATGGCCTTTGACAAATCCAGCTTGAGATGCTTGGCTAAAAACGGGTAGACCGCTGCCCGCTTGTTAGGTCCGTAATCATGATCTTCATCAGCAAGATGTACATTTTCTACATGTTCCGGTTTCCCCATCAGTTTGTAGATATATCTGATATGAGGATACTCCACCTCGGGAGTATTTGCTGTCCAGTCTCCACCCACGGAAACCAACAGCAGGGGACGAGGAGCGGCCAGTGCAGCGATTTCAACGTTGTTGGTTTGAAATTCTTCGGCCTGATGGATCGGCATTCCGCTTTCACACACACATCCTCCAAAAAAATGGGCGGACACCATAACCACCGGGGCGGCAACCGAGATTCGTTCGTCTATGGCGGTATGTAAAAATGTTTGGCTTCCTCCTCCGGAGGCCCCGGTAGAGGCGATGTTGTCGGGGTCAGCTCCCATGGAAATCAAAAAATCCGTAGCCCGGATGCTGTTCCATAGTTGGGTTTTCAAGGCCTCCGGGTGACGGTGTTCCCAGCCGATTTCTTCCATTTGGCCATATCCGACCATATCGTAGGCAAAGACCATCGCTCCCATTCGGGCTATGGAGGCAAATCTTTTTTGCGCAGCCGGACGGTAGCGGCCAACCTCTCCGGGGTCTGTCCAGTGACCATGCGTGCTGAGGACTCCCGGAAGGGCTCCTTCTCCATCTGATTCGGATGGAGTATATAAACTGCCTGTTACATATACCCCCGGTAAACTCTCAAAAGCTACATTTTGGACCTTGTACCCATCGTATATTCGCTCCTCTCCCAGAATCGGGTTTAGAGGGGTTTTCTCAGGGAAGACTTCCAATCCGGTTCCTTTCAGGATTTGGGTTCGTATTCGATTTGCACGCTGTTCCCATTCCCCCGCAGTCGTATACTTTTGTTTTACTTCTTCAAGGAATGCTTCCCCTTCTGCTTCGGTGAAATAATGCCCGACTGAAAGCCCGGACTCGGATTCGTTTTGATTAGCCTCTTCACAGGCAGTCGTTATCCATGAAAGACTTGCCAAAGTGGTCAAGAGCAAAAACTGAGATACATGATTTTTTATTTTTTTCATAAAAGATGGTTTTAAAAAGCTATTGATTAGAAGGTCTGGCTTCGGCCGGTTGCCGGATTGACCAGATTCCTGTGCCGGGCACATTCATTAAGGCTATCGGAGGATGTGTATGAAATAAATCGATCACTTGTGAGGTGGAATATCTTCACGACGAGCTCATAATGTAGAATCCGCTGGCCGACGGATACAAAAGATGAGTCCTCTGGGTTTGTTGAGTTTCCCCTCATTGTACCAGATTGTTTTCTTGATTCAAAGGAATGTAGCGAATACATTGAATCCCTAAAAAAAGAAGTATGGTGATATGGGTGATCACTTTATTCAAAATGCTGAGGTGCCTGATAAAATATTTTTGAGTTTCGGTTTTATCTCTATTTCTTATGAACATAACTGGGCTTATGAATGATTCCACAATTTGGTGATTCCTCAACTTTCAAGCCAGAAAAAATGTTGTCATTTGTTAAGTCTGACCTATAAACACGAAGTGGAACGGTAAGTGTATTCTCGGTGGAAGTAATGAAATAAGTAACAAAATCGAAGGGGTTTAATTTAACGGAATAAGATATTGACGAGAGGCCGATTTTGCACTGCTGCTATAAATTTAATGATGATGGCTTCCTCCGGTTGTCAAAATGGAGACGATTATCCTGAGTCACCCTCTTCGAATGACTCCTTTTTTATAGACTGAACAAGCCCGGCCGACAGCTTTAGCTGGGATGTTGACGTATTGGGAGCCGGTTCGACAAGGTGCGGAGAATTCCTACAGTGGCTATATGAAACTGTTGAAGCAGGTAATTTAATTAAACCTATTAATTCTAAATCTTATTTTGGATATGCGAATAGATCGACGTGACTTTATAAAAGGTACACTGGCATTTGCAGGAGGATTGTTTCTTCCCAAACATCTTGTCAGGTTTAATGAAGAGAAATTTGATATTGTCATTTACGGGGCTTCGTCGGCGGGAATTATAGCCGCAGTAGCCGCCGCCCGGAAAGGTCGCTCAGTAATCCTTGTAGAACCTTCCAATCACCTGGGGGGATTAACAACAGGCGGGCTCAGCCAAACGGATATTGGTGTTGAGGGCGAAGGGGGAGCCATAGGGGGGTTGTCGTTTGATTTTTACCGCAAGATCCGTCAGCATTACCTGAAGGAGGATGCCTGGACTTATCAAACTTGGGAGGAGTATATGGACAGGTCCAGCCGGCTTGAGCCAGGCAGCGAAGGCATGTTTGGTTTTGAGCCTCACGTCGCCAGAAAAATCTATGAACAGATGCTGGAGGAGGCCGGCGTCCCGGTCGTCATGAATGATCGAATCCTGTTAAACAGCCGGGGAATCGAAAAACGAAGGAACAAAATTACAGCCATGGTTACCGAAGAGGGGAATGTCTATCGGGGCAAGATTTTCATGGATGCGACCTATGAATGTGATTTGATGGCGATGGCTGGCGTCAGCTATCATGTGGGACGGGAGAGTAACGTAAAATATGACGAGACGTTGAACGGAGTACAAACCCGGCGCTCCCACAATCATATTTTTCATGTAAAAGTCGACCCCTACATCAAACCGGGACAGCCCCATAGCGGGATCCTGCCGGGGGTGGACCCTACCGGTCCCGGTAACGAATTTTCGGGCGATCATCGTGTGCAGGCCAACTGTTTTCGTATGTGTCTGACCGATGTGCCGGAGAACAGCATACCCATTGAAAAACCGGAAGGATTTGAAGAGATCCGTCACGAGTTGTTATTTCGAAAATTTGAGGCCTGTTATACCGAAAGCAAGGATCCGGGCATCCCCTGGATCAATTCCCCCATGCCCAATCGGAAAACCGATATTAACAACCGGCAGGCTGTATCGACCAATAATATTGGCATGAATTATCAGTATGCCGATGGAGATTATACGACGAGAGAACGGATCCTGGGAGATCACCGGTTGTACCAGCAAGGACATATGTGGGCGATGGCCAACCACCCCCGGGTGCCGGAACATTTCCGTCAGGAGTATAGCAAATGGGGGCTGGCGGCAGACGAATTTACCGATCACGGCAACTGGACACCCCAGCTTTATATCCGTGAATCCAGGCGTATGATCGGAGAGTATGTGACGACTGAGCAGGATTGCCGGCGGATGCGGGTTGCCGGAGACGCTATTGGGCTGGGTTCGTATAACATGGACTCGCATAATGTACAACGGTATATCACCGAGGAGGGATATGTGCAAAATGAAGGGAATCTGGAATATTCGCCGGGCGGTCCTTATGCAATCTCATATCGATCCTTGACGCCACGGCGGAGCGAGTGTACGAACTTGCTGGTCTGTTGTAACGGGGTCTCCTCGTCTCATATAGCCTTTGGCTCCATTCGAATGGAGCCGGTGTTTATGATCCTTGGCCAATCCTCGGCGGCTGCGGCAGATATAGCGATCGAACAAAACAGGATCGTACAGGAAGTGCCCTATTCAATATTAAGGGAGCAACTATTGGAGGAAGGACAGCGACTGGATGTCGATCTGGATGAATGGCTGCCTCATCCTCCGGAAAATGATTAATCACACCTATAACATTAAAAATTGGTGACATGGGTTAAATTTTATTACCTGGTCATAACCCATGATTTTGGACTACAAACAAATGATGATGAAATAAAAGATATATTTATTCGCCGTATCGCTTCGCGTGAAAAAAACGAGCGCTC
>JBBDNC010000167.1:0-13671 GCA_040877875.1 Balneolaceae bacterium
AACCTCCCTCTGGCCTTGTCCTTGAACAAAATCCCTGGTTCTGCAAAGCCCTCTACCTATCAACTAAAAAGAAGTATACAATCTATTTATGGCATAAGAAAAAAATGGCTCCTATTTTGGAATACATGAATCAAATTTTCAACTGGAATAAATTTAAGGGGTTTTGCAGCCGTACGATTGAACTCGTGTGGGAAAAAGATGTCTTCTTCAATGCATCGGCAATCTCGTTTAACCTGTTTATCTGTTCAATCCCGTTTGTATTGATACTGACTTCTATTTTAGGGTATATCTTGTCGATCGATGCAGCATTTGACGAACTGGTTCGATATGGCCGTGAGCTGTTCCCTCAATTCAGTTTTGAGAACCGATCCGGCGACGTGATCGAGGGGGCGGTTACGCTGGAGCGGTTGATCGTGCCGATGGTCAGGGGGAGGCAGATTTTCGGGATTGCAGGATTGATTATTCTCGTTGTATTTGCCCAAAGTCTTTTCCATACCCTGAAGCATGTTTTGTTCAATATCTACGATATCAAAGACCGAAAACATCCACTGATTGAAATCATTTACAACTTTTTTACTTCCGGAATTATAGGAGGCGTGTTTATCATCTTCAGTATCTTCATTTGGACGATCTCTCTCTTCAATACCCAGGAGATCGTTATTCCGTATACAGAGGTCGTGATCGAACTTGAGTGGCTGCCGGAGATGTTCACCAATGTAATTCCGGTGGGCTTCACATTTGTCCTCTTTTATATCATTTACCGGTATATCAGTGAAAAAAGGCTGGGAAGGAAAGTCTCCCTGATCGGCGCTTTATTCTATACACTTTTGTTTGAAATTGCAAGAACAGGAGTCAGCTTCTACCTTGACTATGCACTGCTCTCCTATCGTTATTTATATCAGGGCTATACGATCCTGATTATTCTCGGCCTCTGGGTCTTCTATGCGGCACTGCTTTTTGTCATCTCAACCATCCTGGCCCGGTCTTTTCAGGAAATTTATTTACCTGACAAAACTTTGGTCACCAAAAATCCATATACGGATATTTCATAAACAGTTCTCCGCCGGCGAAAGTTAGCCAGTTAGAAATGGAGCCGATTTTGGAGTCAAATGTCAAACTTTCGAATACACAGACGAAAAATTGTTAACTGCTTGAACTGTCTCAGTGAAACAGTGTATCGCTGGTATAAAGTTGAGGAGACGATACTAAAGTGTAAATTTAGTAAAATCGGATCCCCCGATTTATAACGACCATTCGAAATGTTGGTCACCTTCTGACACACTTGCCCCGTACCTCCTGGCGTTTTTATTGAGTAAAAATCACTACAAGAGGGCTTTGCAGAACCAGGGATTTTGTTCAAGGACAAGGCCAGAGGGAGGTTGAAACCGCAGCATATAGTCCATATGTGAGGATTTCAACCGATCGATAACGCAGGCATTGGGCAAAAAACCGGTTGTGCAAAGGCCTCTACAAGAAGTAGAACATTATGAAACTGGAAAAGGATTTTTATGAACGCCCCGATGTCGTTCAAATCAGCCGTGACCTGATTGGCAAAATTCTTTGCACCCGAATGGAAGGTCGCTTTACATCGGCCATGATCACGGAAACCGAAGCGTACTGTGGCCGGAATGACCGGGCCTGTCATGCAAATGACGAACTACGGACTGCCAGAACGGAAGTCATGTACGGGCCGGGGGGAGTCGCCTACGTCTATCTGTGCTATGGAATTCATCACCTGTTCAATGTTGTCACCAACCGGAAGGGGCTGGCTGATGCCGTGCTCATCCGGGCTGTGAAACCTGTTGAGGGAAACGGGATTATACTTGATCGAAGAGGCAGGGATACGATTACACCCCAAATCAGTAATGGACCCGGGAAACTATCGCAGGCTCTCGGAATTCAAACTTTACATAGCGGCACCCCGTTAAGGGGAAAGCTCATCTGGATCGAAGACCGGCAGGTTCACATTTCTGCAAATCAAATCGGATCAGGCCCGAGAATCGGGATCGAATATGCCGGCGACCACGCTAAACGACCTTGGCGTTTTTACCTCAAAAATTCGAAATGGGTCAGCCGCTGAAATACGGGCTCCGTAAAACGAGGTGGCGGACAAACCAAAATTTATTTTTTTAGCAATCTATATTATGCAAACCCCATTCACTTTCCTTACTTTTAGATAATGAAATGTTATATTTCAAAAAGTCAGATAGCGATAACTGATTAAATAAAAACTTCAAGTATCAGAAAAGGTTCTATATGAACAAGAAGCGATTTTTTATCATCACCGGCTTCATCGTATTAGCAGCTTTGTCCCGTATTTTGCCCCACCCATACAATTTTACTCCGCTCGGGGCCATCGCTCTGTTCGGGGCTGCCTATTTTACTGATAAAAAATGGGCGATTCTGATCCCCCTGCTTGCTATGTGGATCAGTGATCTGCTTCTGAATAATTTCTTTTATTCCTCTTTCTATGAAGGCCTGACCCTATTCACTTCGGCCATGTTCTGGGTATACGGAAGCCTGATGATCATTGCACTCCTCGGTATGAAGTTTTTGAAAAAAGTAACCGTCCCGAGAGTTCTCGGAGGAGCTTTATCCGCTTCTGTCATCTTTTTTATCGTCTCCAATTTCGGCACCTGGATTGCCAGTCCGATGTACCCGTTAACGGTCGAGGGACTCATTGCCTGCTATACAGCAGCGATTCCATTTTTTCATAATACCCTGGCCGGTGACCTGATCTACTGTACCACTTTGTTCGGAGCGTTTGAATATGCCAGGTATCGATTCCCGGCCCTCAACCGGGTACCGGCCTGAATTGTGCCTTACATTTTTGAGGGGAGTGACTTTTAAATCGAGTTCAATCACCCGTACAAGTTCCCGGCCTTGGCTGACCGAATACTTCTTAAATCGAAAAAATGATGTTTTTTAGGGAATTTTCCTTACCTGCCTGCTCACAGGATTAGTCAGTCATATACGTCCAGGTTATTTCTCCAACGCTATCGGGCTTTCCCGGTTGGGGAGGTGAAACCGATCCTTCAAATTTACCGGCTTCATTTTTCCCAACTTTTATCTCTCTGAATTGATACTCGCCATTTTCATAATCATAGGTTACTCCATCATCGTCATATAACTCAAAAAGTCCCGCTTTCTCTCCATAATGACGCACTTCAATTTCCACCTTTTCTTCCGGCCCGGGCGCATGGTTTAATGCAGGCATCATCGGAATAATTCCCCCGTCCTTCACATAGACCGGAATTTTGTCCAGGCCAGGAGTCACTGTAATCACTTCTCCATTCCCTGCATATTCCCCCGTATAAAAATCGTACCAATTATTACCTGCAGGTAAAATCACCTTTCGGCTCTCTTCCCCTTCAAACATCGGAGCAACAAGCAAATATTCCCCAGCCATATACTGATCTGTAATTTCCCTTCTTATCGCTTCTTCATAGGGATTCTCTTCCAAATCTGTTTCAGGCCCTTCCATCACACTAACTGAAGTGAAACCTTGTTCCAAATTCATAGCCCGGAAGGGTGGAATCCCCTCAAAATGATATCTGGCATATTCACTGTAAAAATAAGGCATGAGCCTCATTCGTAACCTAAACATCTCCCGGACCTCTTCTTCTACTTCGGGGAAGGACCAGGGTTTTGTGCCGCTCGACCAGGCATTGATCATTGCCATCGGGGAAAAAACGACCGACTGTACCCGTCTCAACCACTCCTCACCACTCTCAGAAGCCCGCACTTCGGGAGTCCAGAGAACTCCGGCAAAACTGCTATTGATCAATGCCGTTATGAAATTTCTGTGATTATAATAGTCATTGTAAATCACGAAAGGGAAAGAAGTGCCCCCGGCGTTTGAAGCCCGCACCAGCCCGAACGTACGTCGGTTACGTTCTTTAAACATCTCTTCACTGTACCGTTGTACAAGTAACCCGTAGGTCTGCCGCATCTGCTCAGCCGTCTTCCCGGAAGGAAATGTGGCAACATCCGGCCAGATCCAGTGATCATATCCATCTACTTCGTCAACTTTGTAACCACTGACACCTATGTCTACCTGATCCTTTTCCAACTGTGAAAAAAATATTTCTCTCGCCTCACGGATATTGAAATCCGGGACCCATCCTGCCCAAACCGTGTGGGATGCCGAATAAGGTTCAATTGAGTTTGCTATAGAAGCTTCCGGTGACACATACGGATTTATCCACAGATTCAGCCGAATACCCTCGTCCAGCATTTCCCGGACAAATTCCTTCGGATTCGGAAATCGGGATGGATCCCATTCAAACGTTCCGGGATAGGATTTGCTCTGCCAACCCGGTTCCAATCCTATAAAATCGAGTGGAAACCCCCTTTCTTCGAATTCCCTGACTTCCTTTCTAACATCCTCGGCATTAAACAAACGATGAACACGCTGGGTAAATCCCAAACCCCATCTGGGAGGCAGTGGCCCCCCTCCACTGAATAAATTAAACCGGCGAACAGCATCCAGAGGTTTGGAACCACCAAAAATATAAATTTCAGTCCCTTCAGCCGGCACCCCTATTTCTACAGCATCGGAATAGGGCCTTGAAGTCCAGTCCGGATCGGTATTTCTGTCTCTTGCAACCGGTGGATCGTCACTATCTTTTCGAACAGCCGTACCTGCATACACTTTGATATAACGGGCAGTATTTATAAAAATCCCATAGCCATGGGAAGAAACGTAAAAGGGTGTCGGGGCATGAGTTCTGCCGTTATCTTTCCCTCCATAATGATCCACATGTAACTGCAGAACTCTTCCTCTTTGATGGACCGTTTTAAAATTAAGGCCAAAACCATAGATTTCCTCTTTTCTCTGCAATGGAAACCGTAAAAACGTTTCACCATCGATAACCCGGGCTGAAATATCCTCCCTGGATAGCGGGAAATCAACTTCCCCCATTTCGGCCAAGGCATCTGTTCGGGGTTGTGCTCCCGAGGCCTTTAAAAGGTCATAGGCTTCGGGAGACCCTGCTTCTGCTTTCCAGATACCCGGCTCGATCAGCTCCCAGGTCAAGACCTGTGCTTTCAAAAAAGAACTCTGGAATAATAAAATGACTGCGCAGAAAAAAAAGACTTTAATAAAATCCATAATACCGGAAGGGATCTAACTCTTGATTGTGCTTGCCGGAAGTTCAATCAACTTGGGTTCAACTTCATCCTCTTCTGACTCCATTTCCAACAGAAGCTGTTCGATGGCCCTCTTTCCAAGCTCAACTGTCGGTTGGTCGATACAAATAAACGGAGTGACGAGAGACCATATAAACTCGTTTCCTCCGAAAGTCAGGATCTTGATTTCTTTAGGATCAATCCCGTTTTCGATCATATACCGCAGTGCTCCAAGTCCTACGGGGTAGGTAACGGCAAACAGCGCTTCGGGTAAATCCCTCTGTTCAAGAAGTTTTTTAAACCCTTCATACCCGTCTTCTTCTCCGAATCCCCCCTCTACCACAGAAGATTCCGGGATTTTCAGCCCGGCTTCCTTCATGGCCTCCTCATACCCCCGCTTCCGGTCTCTTCCGATTAACACCGATGAAAAACCGGATAAGTGTGCGATATCTCTGTAGCCCAGATCAATCATCTCCCGGACACCTGACTTGGCCCCTTCACGGTCGGCAACCTTGATATAACTGTAGCCCGCCTCCATAAAACCCCGGTCGAAAAAAACGAGATGGATTCCCATCTCTTTTACCTGGTCAAATATTTCGGCATTTTTTGTATGCTCGGAAATCGAGACGAGTAGTCCGTCCACACGCATCTCCATCATCGATTCGATATGCTGACGTTCCAGATCTTCGTTCTCCATCGAAATACCGAGTATCACCTTGTATCCTTTTTCCTGGGCTCTTTTGTAAATCCCCTCCATGACCAGTGAGAAAAAGGAGTGGGCAATTTTCGGGATAATCACGCCGATGGTCCGCGTCTTCTTTGACGTGAGGGACCTCGCCTGAAGATTTGGCCGATATCCCATCTTTTTTGCCATCTTTTTAACCTTTTTACGGGTCTCGACGGAAATATCCGGGTGATCTCGTAACGCTTTGGAAATGCTGACTTTGGTAAGACTTAACCTGTTTGCAATGTCTTCTAATCTTACATTTTTCATGTTAAATTAAATACGGGGCTCCCACCCTGGTTCATAGTTGCGCCTCCACATACTCATCGCCTCGGAATCCCCGATGATCCGTCCGCTGCGGGGATTGATATTCAGAGAACGCCTCATTTTCTGTGAAATATTTCCCAGATGAAGGGAAAGTACACTTTTTTGTCCCTCGCTAATCGGAGAATTCAGTTCTTCCCCCTCACGTATTGCCTTCGCAAAATTATGCATATGCAGGTCGGTCAGCCCCCCTCCGCCTACCGTGTCGAGCGGGTCGATCTGCTCATCGCGCATCACACTCTTGATCTGCTCGTTATCCATGTTATAAACCTGGTAGCCGCTCCGGTCTATCATCATTGAGCCTTCCGTACCATGAATCAACGACCCCCTTCCTTTGCCCCAAAACCTGTATCCATTGGTACTGCGTCCTTCCCAATTGATCGATTTGCCTTCGGGAAATTCAAACATGACATTTTGGGTATCATAGAATTGCCAGTCGTCCTCATAATGGTAGCGGCCGCCACTGGAGGTGATCCGGTTCGGATACTCCACGCCCAAAGCCCACCGGCACACATCGTATTCATGCGTTCCGTTATTTAACAACTCCCCGGTGCCCCACCTCCAAAACCAGTGCCAGTTATAGTGGATCACATTATCCCGGTAGGGCGTACGCGGGGCAGGGCCCTGCCAGAGATCATAGTCCAGCCAATCCGGTACCGGCGCAATGGCTCCGTGGCCGATCGGGCCCCGGGAATTGGCATAAAATGCCTTCGCATAATAAACCTCTCCGATCAACCCGTCCCGGATATCCTGAATGGCTTGTTGCGACTCCGGCGAAGAGCGCTGCTGGTTGCCCATCTGTACGACTTTGCCATAGCGGTTCTGAGCCTGAACAATCAATTGGGATTCAAACGGATTCTGGCTTCCCGGTTTTTCAACATAGACATGTTTGCCCGCTTTTAAAGCCATAATTGCCGCCGGAGTATGCCAGTGGTCAGGCGCTGCAATGGAGAGCGCGTCAATATCGGGATCCTCCAGAGCCTTCCGAAAGTCCGTTCCATAGGACGGTTTCCGGCCCTGAATCTCTTCGACCGTCGCACAAATCTCGGGAAGCGGACGCTCATCCACATCAAAAATGGATTTGACCTCTGTCCCCTCAACCGCGGCAAACGACCGGGCATGGGCGCCCGCCCGGCCTCGTCCTCCCATAATAGCCACCACAACTTTCTCATTGGGGGAGCTCGCGCCACGTGACAGCGTAACGGGCCCCGTAAGACCCAGAGCTGCCCCTGTTAAAGCAGATCGTTTAATAAATGTACGACGATTCATCTTACCCATGATTCTCCTTTTATTTAGTTAGAAACCATCAGATTAAATTTTAATCATTATATACAAGTTAAGAGACCCCGTCAAGGTTTTACACAGGAATCCCCTCCCCTCAGTGGAAAGGAATTCCATCCATTGCATTCACAAGACTTCAAACCCGTTAAAAAAAAGAGAGTCACAACGTCGATCCCCCGAGGAATCAACGTTGCCTGCTCCGGTTAATGATCAATCAGGACCCGCGGGTAGGATGCGGGGTCAGGGAGATCAGGTCTTCTATACGAACCGGTTCACCGGTTTCAATGCTTTTGCGTGCGGCGATCCCCACCAGGCATGACATCGCCCCGTCACGGCTGCCTGCGGCAAGATTCAACGGGTCATGCATATCAGGATTGCGGAAGATCTGATCCTGCAGCCGGCGATCCCCGCCCCCGTGGCCACCCCCGCTTTGACGGACTTTAATCAGATCATATTCGCTGGCAAAATTATCCATCACAATGATCTCTTCGTAGTTGGTCGCCTCATCCTGCTCGTCTTGCGACATCTCCTGCTGATGCAACTCTTCCTGGTTGATCTTGGCCTGTTCTCTCCACGGAATTCCGTGCCAGGCATCGATGCGTCCGTCCATCCCGTTAAAAGCAATCTTCATTCCTTCATAGGGGGAATAGGTGGTCAGAGAGTAGGTTACCTGTACGTCGTTGGCATAGCGTACCTGTACCGACATTTTATCGTAAATATCGATCTCTTCCCTCCACAGACAATTATCTCGGATATATCCGTCATGCTCTTCGTGGTCCACATACAAATCCATATACCTTTGATTTTGAGTGATATCCCAGTAAAAATCGCATTGATCGGTATATGGACAGTCCCGGCAGTTATTGCCACGGAACTCGTTATTGTGACCGTAATGCTCCAGGGCACCCTCGGCAAACACCTCTACGGGATCTGAATCCAGCCACCAGTTGAGCAAGTCATAATGGTGAGTCGCTTTGTGAACCAGCAGCGTCCCCCCTTTATCGGTCAATCCGTGCCAGCGCCGGAAGTAAGAAGCCCCGTGATAGACGTTCAGATACCAGTGGAAATCAACGGAAGTGATGCGGCCTACCCGTTCTTCCATCAGCAGCTCCTTTAAACGAGTATGATGCGGGCTGTAGCGGTAGTTAAAGCCCACAATCAGGGTCCCCTCAGAAGCCTGCTCGGCATCCAGGATTGCCTGGCACTTCTGCTCGTCAGTCGTCATCGGTTTTTCCGTAATAACATCGATATTACGCTTCAAACCCTTTATAATGAATTCATGGTGGGTGGAATCCACTGTAGTTACCATCAGGACATCAGGCTGGGTTGTATCCATCATCTCCTCAAAGTCGGTAAAAGTCGGGCAGTCTACCCCCATGTATTCCTTTCCATATTCCACCCGGCCGGGATTGATGTCACACAACCCAACAAACTCGGTCACATCCGAATAGGTCTGCTGAATATTACGGCCCCAAAAGGAGGTGCCCCGGACCCCGGTACCTACCAGCGCCAGTTTTTTCTTCTGAGTCTGTGGCTGTGCCAGTGAACTCATCGGCTTTGCCAGCATCGTGCCGGCCATGGCGCCACCCGTTGTGCGAATAAAATCCCGTCGCGTATATTTGTCAAAATTACTCATTTTACCCATCCTTGCTTTATGTTGTGATTGATTACGAACATCTGTTTTCCGTTTCCTTCCCATACATTTTAAAAATCTTTATTCCAACCAGCTATACCCATGGCCGGTCCTTTCGTACGGCGTGAATCCATCATGACTTACGGCCGGCCTCTGACCCACTCAGGGATTCCCTGAAAAATACCGGTTCTCCTCTGTCCGATGAGGTATAGATAGCCTGTACAACTTCAAGAGATTTCAAACTTTCAACGCCTGAAACCTCCGGGGTGCTGCCATGGATCAATGCATCCAGAATTTGATCATATTGTTTCTTGTGATGGTGATAACTCATGCCGGCAAGGGGTCCGGACGTTCCGCTTCCGGTTCCCCCGTTATTTCCAGATTGACGGGAATCTTCCTCCTCCGATTTAAGCAGCCTGAATTCATCCCCGTCCAGCAGCGCCGTACCTTCCGGCCCGTGAATTTCAATCCGTCTTTTTGCCGGCGGTACAATGGAAGTGGAAGCCCTGAATACCCCCAGGGCACCCTTCTCGAATTCCATAACGGCTACGGCATTATCCTCCCCTTCGATTCCCGAGTGGGTAAACGTGCCTTTCCCTGCATACAATGACTTAAGGTTACCACAGATCCATAACATCAGATCGATTGTATGGATGGCCTGATTGATAACAACACCCCCACCATCGAGTGAAAGTGTTCCTCTCCAGGCAGCACCGTCATAGTAATTCTGATCCCGGAACCACTTGACAGCAACATCCACCATAAACGGTTTCCCGATCCGGCCTTCTTCTACAAACCGTTTCATCCGTATCACATCTTCAATAAACCTGTTTTGATAGATGACTGCAAGCTTTACCCCATGACTCCTGCAACTCTCAATGAGAGACTTTCCCCGTTGCAATGTCACTTCGATCGGCTTTTCCACTACAACATGCTTGCCGGCCTCGGCGGCTGCCCTGCCAAAGTCCAGGTGGGTTCCGCTGGGAGTACAAATCACAACCACATCCAGATCGGGGTGGGTTAAAAATTTTTCGTAATCCTTATATCCGGGAAGATCAAATCTCCGGCAAAAATTGTCGAGGCTCGACTGCGAACGGCTGTGTGCAGTCACAACCCTGCCGTATTCCGTATGGCGAATGGCTTCGGCATGAGTCGCTGAGATCGAACCACAGCCGACAATGCCAATCCCATATTTTTTTTGAAATTCAGCCATTTCGTCTCGATCCCCATCCACGGGGATTCATTCTTTAAAAATTGATAGAAGTAACCGGTTACTATACTTCCAATAAGAACATATTATAAAAAGTGTATTATATCCAGTCTTTTTTATCCTTCCTGACACCTCCGGCTTCAATTTTTCCAGCCGTAGAAGCGATTCCAGCAAAGCGTACATTTCGAACTTTTCAATCTGCCGGTGAGCAAACGGCCGAATATCGGGTTATGTACATGAGAAAGTTGATAGAATCAAGCCAGATTAGCCTCGCCGGTGGATTTTATTCCATTTCCAGCGAGCGGATATAAAGGAGAATCGACTCAATTTGGGAATCTGGGAGAATGCCCTGAAATGAAGGCATCCCTTCCTTGTATCCCTCCACATTTTTTGCACCGGGATTCAGGATAGACTCTCGCAGATACTCTTCATCGGCTGTTGCCGAGGCCCCGTCTTCAAATTTCCGCTCGCTGCCGAATAATCCGACCATCGACGGACCCCGTTCCGTCCCCGGCGCATCATCTACTGCATGACAGCCGATACAACCGGTTTGCTGAAACAGACGCTGTCCGCGTTCTACAGAGACCTCTTCGTCTGTTTGATCCACAGCCATACCCGGCCCCCCGCTTAACAGCTCTTCAGCATCCAATCCCTCAAATCCGAAAGCCGCGAGATCAGGTTCCTCTATATCATTTACAGTCAACCAAAAAGCATCGTCGAACCGAGTTCCGTCGGCCGCTTTAATCTGATAGGCAATCTCCATCTGCTGAACCTCGCGCATGTCCGGGACCGCCAGCCAAACAGCCTTTCCATCGTCTGACAATCGGGCGGAAAAGACAGGAAGATGTTCCTGTCCCGGCGAACCGTCGAGTCGAAAATGTCCGGAACCATACTCGTCTGTACGCTGATAGTTCCAACGCTGTACCTGGTAGTTAGCCAAATCCTGTACCGAAGCCTCCTCCAGATCGGTCGCAAACCGAAGCATGATCCCTCCCTCACGCACACTAAAAGATACCGGCAAATAATACGGCCTGGAAGTATGGCGTAGCCGAATCAAGGCACTGACTCCATTAGAATTGGTATCCCAAATATTAAATCCGCCTACATAAAGCTGTCCGTCGACCGGATGAACGGCTCCTTTCATTGCAGGAGCAGGATACTCGCCGGGGATCACAGACACCCCCCCTTGAATGGCACTGGAAGTCGTGTCAATCAATACACTAAAGAGTCCGGGCCGTCCGTATGAAAGACTGACCAGGCCTCCGTTCAGGGGACCCATTTGTCCACCGGTAATCCACACCTGGCCCAATGCGGAACGGTCTACATTGTGAGGAATCCACGCCAGAGGCGGTGTAATCTCCGGAACCGGGTCACGATGAGCCGTTGTGGGAACCCCGTAATAGTCTCCTTCCTTCACCCTGTACAAGGCTGTGGAAGGGACACGGTGTCCCTGCTGGTCGGAAGCTGTCAAAACACCGGTTTCCGGATGAATCCCAAGGTAGGGTCCCCGAAAACCCGTTGCATGATAGTTGATCCTTCGTCCGTCGGCCGAAACTTTTACAATGGACCCACTGTGATTCGACCCTCCCCGGAATCCGGGTGCCACGGCCGAAGAGCCTGTCGACGGACCCATATTCAGCCCGCCTCCCTTGGCGACATAAAACCCTCCGTCAGGATCCGCAGCCAAATCTGTCGCCCATTCCCGCGTTTCCATCGACTGTGTCATCAGATTTGAAAAATTCTCATAAAAATCAGCCTCGTCGTTTCCACTCCTGTCCCGTAACCGGGTAATTCCTCCTTTGCCAAACACATAGATTTCGCCGTCAACCACCTCAATGCCCTGGGGTTCATACAAACCCGTAGCATAACGACGCCATTGCAGGTTGCGAAGACTGTGGTCAATTCCTTTAACAATCCAGACATCCCCCTCGAACGTCACGACAGCCGCACGCCCATCCTCAAAAAATTCCAGATCCGAAACCCGGACATTGCGATTCCAGGGGTTTGGCAATGGGAGTGTAAGCCGGTCAATCACATAAGCGGCCGTATCCGGGGCAACGTGTCCGCGGGTGCGAACCGTTTCCGGCCAGCGCTCAGGGCTGTCACCCTCAATCCGTACTTCTGTTTTACCCCCGGAGAGCGCAAGCATCTGTTCAAAATCCCCGAGCCGGTCTTCCGGGCCTTTCCATATAACTAATTTAAAGGTCCGGCTTCCGGCACCAGGGGCTAAACGCACCGTGGCATACCGGTCGCGGATCACCTCCAGGGTAATCCCGTTATCTTCTCCTGCCGGTACCAGTCCAACAGCCGTAACCGAGTCTCCTTCATGATAGATCAAAGCTGACGAGCCGGACACTTCACTGTGAATACCGTCGGTCATTTCGGCAACCGTTAAAGTAAGGGGTCCCTCTAACTCGTCAATCCGGAAGGCACGCGTAAACCCCACCTCATCGCCGGCGTCTATACTCCCCGGATTCTCATAAATTCGGGTATTGCCAACCGTATAGGACAGTACAGCATCTTCCCCGTTCAGGTAGATGCCGTTCCATCGGCCCATTTCCGGGGGGAGGGGGCCGGACGATGGATCTTCCGGGTTGGGGGGAGTGGGACGCGGATCCCTAAACCGGGGATCCGATCCGGACCAGCCCGGGTAAAGACCTGTAGCAATTTTCGGCTGACCCAGGATCTCCGGTATCTGGTTGTCTTTGTTGAAAAAATCACGGTAGGAAATCTGTGCCATGGTAACCATGGGCAAAAACTCCCCGGTCCAGCCGACAGACCATCGCAGCAGATCCGTATCAAAGCAAGCATAGGCATCATTGCCAAGCTGCAAGGCCAGGCATCTTGGCGTTATGTTATCGTCCGGGAAAGCGGCTCCAAGATCCCGGGCATCAACAGAAGTGGTAATAAAGGGGAAGTCCGGCTCGACAAACGGAGCGATTTCAGCTTCGTGAAAATTATTCTCAGAAATGACGGGTGTCTTCTGCTCACATGCACTTGTCAGCAGAATCAAACCCAGAATAAGGGACAGCAAAAAACTCCTGTGCAATGGATCAGAAAATCGCCGCAAGGTTTGCCAAATACCCCTGGCAAACTTCAACCCGAACCAGCTTTTACCATTCAGGTCAGGTCGGGTACTTCCGGCACGCCGATATTCCGAAATGAAAGTTTTCTTATAGAGGGCTTTGAAAAACCAGGGGGTTTGTTCAATATCAAAGCCTGTCCGCCGGCCGGCGGATCGGAACCGCAGTTTATTAGGCATAAATGAGGATTTCGAATTCGCGAATATGCTGAGATTGGGCAAAACAACGCTCATTTTTTGAATCCGCCGACTGGCGGACACATTTTTTGTACACGCAGTGATTTTGC
>JBBDNC010000168.1:0-2751 GCA_040877875.1 Balneolaceae bacterium
TGAACTACGCAAACACTGGCAAACTACGCGTTCAAATCGATAAAAATTTTAACAGCACTTATTCCATTGTTTTCCAATGAGTTACAAAAATTCAAAAAGTCCTTAACGGGACACTAGTGATTAAAAAAAACTATTATGGTATTTGGAGGAGCATCAGTAATCTTCGACCGTATTAGAGACCATGATTTTCACCCGATTAAAGATGGTTTTACTTACGATCGGAACCTGGATACACAAGGTGTTGCCGATCTTAGGGATAGAGACTGGAAGGTTCGAACGTTTGCCGTTCGAGATTTAGTCCAGCTTGGCAATTCTATTGAAGGCGATTTAATAGCTGCCTTAAACGACAGAAACAGCCATATACGACATATAGCGACAAAAGTTTTGGGTATTCTCCATTCTGAAACTGCCGTATCAGATTTGGAAAAAACACTTCTTGAAGATGATGATGAAGTGGTACGGGCACAGGCAGCCGTTTCTATCTGGCAGATCGGAAAAAAACGTTCGCTTGGCGCACTTCGTAAGGCGAAAACCAGTGACGAATCGAAAGATGTTATGCATCAGGCTGAACTTGCCATCCATGCCATTAGAAAGGGATACACTGCAACTCCGGAGTTGAAAAAAGCCTATGAAAATATAAGCGAACAAACCTTTAATGAAGTGGAAGAAGGTAAAAAGGCCCCTGATTTTACGCTGCCCGATACCGACGAAAATGAGTGGAGACTCTCAGATAAAATCGGTGAGAAACCTATCGTATTGATCTGGATCTTTGCCGACTGGTGTCCGGTATGCCACAACGAATTTTCTGAGTTAATTGAAATGCGGGAAGAGTTGGAACCTGAAATTCAGTTTGCCACACTTGAATGCCACGATTTATATCCGGCCCGGGTGATGGTTGGCAAAGAATTTGAGCCTAAATACTGGTTTTCTGATAAACCTTTTTACAAAAAGTATGTAAAAAAAATATGGTGGCCTCATTTGGCGGACCGAGCAGCTCTGGTGGGCATGCGCTACGGTGTCCAACCGATGGCTTATACGGTTCATGCCGAATGGATCAACCGGCCTGCCGTGGTTATTATTGATGAGGAAGGGATGGTTCGAGTTACTTATTATGGAACATTTTGGGGTGACCGACCCTCCATTAAGGATATTCAGCAAATGATACAGAATCGAACATATAATTTTGTATCACCTGAAAAATTAGAATGATGATGAAAAAAATTTTAATAACTGTTTTCTATTTATTGTTGGTTTGGTTTTTCTCATTTTGGGAGCAGAAGTGTTGTTGGACCGCGGGGCATCGAAGATAGCGGCTGGCTTTGGGAATTTCTCCGCTGATCATCAGTTTAACAATCGTGGCATTCGGAACAATTTCACCAGAATTGGCAACCAGTATCATACCTCTCACACCCATCACAGCCAAACCATTATTCTATCTTTACTCCTTTAAATAGAATAAGGAAATCTATATTCCAATGGATTGGAATAAGGCTATGCCGCCAGGTCTTCTATCACATCCGGAATGAACACATCAAACAATACATGAGTTACCGTCTGTAACTAAATTGTTCCTTCCGGATACAGGGCCGGAAAATAATATCCAACCACTTTGGGAGGGATATGAAAACGCAACGGACTTCGATGACTGTCAGATATAACCAATTCCTCTTCTTCCATCTGGCTCGTAAGATCTCTGGCGGTTCGTTCACCCATTCCAATCAGGCGTTTTACTTCTCCTCTTGGCAGTTCTCCGCGAATCATTACTTCAGCCAGTACATATCTGGCTTCTTCTCTAAGGGGTTTCTCACCTTCAATCATATTTTTTGATCTGAAATCAGCATACCCAAAAATTCTTTCTCGAAACTTTTCGAGTTGAAGGAGCCTGCTCATAAATTCCACCTGATCAAGCGCAACATCAAAAAAGAATTTACAAAAACCGGTAAGTGCGTGTTCCGAAAGATTTCCGCGTCCATCATAATTACCCTGCTTGTGGGCATCCGCACTGGCCAGAAATCGTTTATAATCATCATCTCTTCTGGCAAGGCCGCGTGACATTGTCCACAACCCATATGAACCTATGTTCGCTTTTCTCATATATGCATAACTGAAGAGCCGGGTTACCCTTCCGTTTCCATCTAAAAAAGGGTGAATCCATGCCAGCCTGTGGTGACTTGCTGCTACAGCCAACAGCGTTTTATGGCCATATAATCGGTTGGTAGAATATGCTTCCTCAAACTTTTTTAGAAAACCGTCAAGGCTATTCGCTACTGGCGGGATGTGATCCCCAACTTTAACTTCCCGTTCTCTTACAGCCCCGGGCACCATCCAGATCATTTCATTCGTATCCGGGTGGCGTATTTCCAGAAAAGAGTCCGGAACCCGCTCATAGAACTCTTTATGGATATGGCATAAAAAATCCCGAGAACAAACCTCAAGTTTTTCATCCTCTTTCAGCCATTTGTCTATCAGGGTCTGAACCTCAATATGTGCTACATTCAGCAGTTGCAGTCGTTTTAATTGTTCATCACTGCTGTACTCCCTTTTCACAGCTTTTTCAATATCTGACGGTTTGGTGTGCTCCCCTTCAATACGGTTTGAATAGTAACTGTTAATATGGCGGATAAGCCGGATCACTTCTCTTCGGGTAACCGGGTTCAGCATGTTCTGCAACCCGGCTGCCTTGCCATACACTTCCATGGCCAGGTCTGCCAGGGCTTTGTCTTCCTTCGGAAAAAGGGGCTCCATATGCCG
>JBBDNC010000168.1:2851-13575 GCA_040877875.1 Balneolaceae bacterium
TGTAAGATTATGAGTAACAATATATTATATATTTTTATTATACAAAATAGTTGCTTTAATTTGCCAGTTGTAATGCCGGTTACATTTCCCGTCGTTCAGAAAAGAAAGAGAAGAGCTTAGCCAACCAACAGAATACCGCTTCACTTACCGATGCAAAAAGTGAAGTAAATTCTATTTATGAAAGAATAAAATTTGTACAAATAGCAGATTAGCAACAAATTTCAATAATTCCGGGATATTGAAGACAGCTGGTTCTATACTCTGTACTCATCCATAAGTCAGAACTATTCATTCATTTCAGTGCTGGGTTGATTCACCTTATTCCTCTAACTCAATCGGGTCTTTTAATGGGGAGGATTCATACATCTCTTCCGGATTTATTAGGGGCAAAACATTTTCAGCCAATATATTACCCTCAGATTTTGCTGCCATAGCCCCACGGGTAGTTGATAAAGCTATACTCAGGAGAGTAACTGCAAGATTCTTTGGAAGTAATAATTGACTCTGATCATTTACTAACTCATTAAGGGCACTAATTTTGAATGTTGTTAGTGTGTGAATAAAACCAAGAACTTTTTCTGCTTTCTTCCCAAATTGAGCCTGTACTTTCATTTCAATTGTTACCGTGTTCTCAGCGACACTAAAAACCGGGCGAAACTGTATTTGATATCCAAAATCATCTTTATTGAAATCCTTTGGTGGTTTGTCAAATGAGTAAGATTCAATCTCAAATGAGAATAAACCAAAGGAAATTGATTTCTTTTCTTCTACGTTCATGCCGCAGATCTAAAATTATATTTTGTCTCGTTTTCAATGATCAAACCATCAAAAAGCTCACTATAATCAACCGGCTTACTACCTGAACTTTTACCAATATTTGCGCTATAAAATTCACCTTCTTCTATAAATGCCTCGCCATCTATGCGATAATGCTTATTCAAGGCTTCTTGCTGAATATTAAAGTGATCGGCAAAGTTTCGAATCACTTCTTTTGACATTCTCTTCTTATAATTTAAGATCTCAGAGATATAGCTTTTCCCTATACCACCGATTTTTGCAAGAGCATTTTGTGATAAGCCATGAACCTTCATCAAGGATTTAATAAGCTCAATTGGATCCATATCAGGAGCAAGACGATGCTCATCATCCCAAGTTCGGATAAGAAGATAAAGCAATTCATACTCATCAATAGCTTCCTGGCAATCCAAGCCATTGCTTACTAATTCTTCGAGCCGATTTACATACTCGAAGTATTGCTCATCACTTTTAATCACTTTGTATTTCAAAGTCTCCATAATCTTCTAATACTTATCTACTGTGTATTGTTCGTTTCGGTCATTCAGAACATCGTACTCTGCGTGAGTTCCAATCCATTTCACAAAAATAGTAACAGTATCAATCGTATCATTAAAATGATAGGAACAAATAATTCGGTACTTGTTTCCTCCTATATCAAAACAGACACGATCACTTTTATTGCCTAAAACATCAACGTTTTTTTGCCAAACAGGTCTACAAAATCCTGTGGTTTCTTTATATCTCCACTTTTTATGATTTCAACCCACCGTACAAACGCTCCAGTTGATGTTGCATGCTCATATGCATAATCCAGAACCGTTTTCTCTTTAATAAGGTGAACCTTCATTAGTTAACGAATCTAAGCTACAAAAAAGTTCGCTAATTGCGAACATGTGTGAAATATGTCAATTTAATTAATCAATCATGCCCAAATCAATCTTGAAAGCTCAATAAACCAACCTCATTCAGCTCCTCTCTCACATTTCTCCAACTCGGCATATACTCTCTATTAATGACTTAAATCTATCGTTGTGGTACCGCTCCTTCAGAATGAGGGATTCGGATCCCACAATAGGGTCATAGTCGGTATGGGAGGGCTGTCCGATACTTATTTGATGAACAGAATGGAAAGCACATAGTCCTTGTACTGAGAGCTATCCATCCCTCCGCGCAGT
This sequence comes from Balneolaceae bacterium, assembly GCA_040877875.1. Classification (GTDB taxonomy): domain Bacteria; phylum Bacteroidota; class Rhodothermia; order Balneolales; family Balneolaceae; genus JBBDNC01. The sequence continues at coordinate 4,825 of JBBDNC010000168.1, forward strand.
TCATCACAGGTATTCAGCTCATTGCTGTTTTTTTGAAAAGTGACTCAAATCAATACTACATTTCAAATTGATCACGATACTTCTCATAGGGAGCATCGAGACCAATTTCCTGATAAAAGAAATCTGTAAAAGCTACACTCGATTTGATTGCCCATCTTGTACAACTACTGCCCAAACATCGATCCGGATAGAAAGGCATTGAATCCGGCAAGAGAGTGTTTGGATTAAATTTTCCTCGTAAACGTTGGGCCATTTTGTGTTCATTGGCGCCAAATTGATTCCCAAATAAAATCCATTCTGGTTTAAAGTGGACCAATTCATCTCTCAAATCGATCAGCAAAATTACGTCTTGACATGGTTCTTTTGACTTATCAAAACTAGTTATCTGTAATATAGAAAATGCCTGTTCATACTTATATAGCATATTCTGTCGTTCAATGCCCTTATTATTCCAAAGAGTCTTTATTTCATCTAAAATTCTTTCATCGGCGATAGTCTCATAGTTTTTTAGCGTATTTGAAATCCCTGCAAAAAAGTCATTAATAGTGGCTTCAAGAAAAGCTACGGTTAGAATAATTGTACTAATCGCATAGCTTCGATGCTCTGATCGAATTACAGTATCAACTTTACTATCGTCTTTATGTCTTTTCTCCAATTCGTCACATTTCTTTGCAAACATAACTGCTGCCAAAAGGTGATCTACTGGTATTGTTGGCCATGTCTGTGCTTTCATAGAACATGCGCCCCTTCCCAGTCCAATAGAAACTGCTTCAGTAACAAATATGATCTCGCCTAATAAAAGATCATTACTAATTTCTTCGCTTTTCAATATTCGAGTCGCTTCTTGAGATACATCACTAAGATCTTCAATATGCTCTAACTGAAATGTCAAATGAACTTCCATCCAATGAGTCGGACCATTTCTCAATGACTTCTTTCTTGCCGATCAGTTCAACATACCAACTCATACTCTTTGTGCTAAATTATCCATGTTAATCAACCTAAAGAATGGTAACGTTTTCGAGATTAATTTGATAAAATAAAATTAATGAGTTCGAAAACATCGTTTTTGAACGGGCTATAGTCAACACATATACAAAATTGATTGGTGTAATCTATCTTTTGCCAGAACCTGTACGCGTATTAAACGGCTTCAAGAGAAAATCATCAGGTAGATCACAAAATTGAAGTCCCAGATACTCGACCATCCTACTGATTAGAGTTAAAAGGGAAGAAAACGACTTCACTTTCCAATACAAAAACGGGAGAAAATTGAATCGAGCAAATCTTCGGTTGTGATCTCGCCGGTGATAGTCCCAAGTTCTTTGAGGGCCGCACGCAGGTCAATGGACAGGAAATCCCCCGTCATCCCCTTATTGATCCCGTCGATCGCACTTCGGACATGCTTGCGGGCTTTTTGAAGGGCGTCCCTGTGGCGGGTAGACGTGACCAGCAGGCTGGAGGTATCATAGTCTTTGGCTTCCAGAGCCCGGTCTTTCATCATTTTTTTGAGCGGATCGATGTTCTCTCCTTCGAGGGCCGATATTTTCAAATCGTACTGAATACGCTCTTCCTGCTTGCCGTCCTCCGGTCCATCTTCAGCCAAATCCACTTTGGTGCCGACCAGTAAAAACGGGGTATCTTTCGCTTTTTTCTCAAATTCAGCGATCTCTGCCCGCTCTTCGTCGGTCATCGGTTGCGAAAGATCTTTCAGGTACACTACCAAATCGGCCTGTTCAAAAGCTTCCTGGGAGCGTTTGACCCCTTCTGCCTCAATACGGTCTTCCGTCTGACGCAGCCCGGCCGTATCGATCAGCTTGAAAAGCAATCCCTCGTAGCTCCAGTCGGCATCGATCGTATCGCGCGTAGTTCCCGCAATTTCCGTCACAATTGCCCGGTCACTTCCCACCAGGGTGTTCAAAAGCGTGGATTTTCCGGCATTCGGCCGTCCGATAAATACCGTCCGGACTCCGTCTTTTACCAGCCTTCCGGTTTCGTAGGTATCCAGCAGATTGCCGATTTCCGTGTCAAGATCCTGCAAGAGCTTTTCCAGTTGCTCCTTGTCGGCGAACTCGACATCCTCTTCGATAAAGTCCAGTTCAAGTTCCACCATTGCCGTACCGTCGATGATCTGCTGACGAAATTTACGGATGTGTTCTCCCAAACGGCCTTCGAGCTGCTGGTGGGCGGCATCGACCGCCTTGATGCTTCGGGCATGGATCAAATCGGCTACCGCCTCGGCCTGGCTCAGCTCCAGCTTGCCGTTCAAAAATGCCCGCTGTGTGAATTCGCCGGGCTCGGCGGCACGAACTCCCTGTTCCAGGATCGTCTCCAAAACGGCTTGTGTGACCAGTACCCCGCCGTGACAGGAAACCTCAACGGTCTCTTCGCCCGTGTACGATTTCGGACTGTGAAAAACAGTGGCCAGCACTTCATCCACAACTTCACCGTTTTCACGAACAATCTTTCCGAAGTGAACGGTATGCGAAGCCTGCTCTGTCAGGTCTTTCCCCTTGAAACACTTTTGTACCTGAGAGATTGCTTTCTTGCCGGATATACGAATTACAGCAATTCCTCCTTCTCCCACGGGAGTGGCAATAGCAGCAATCAGTGGTTTTTGATGGATTTCTGACAATCTTAAAAATTTGTTGTTCACGTTTGACTTATTCCACCCGCCGGTCGGTGGATTCACAATATAAGCTGATTTCAGGCAAAGTATTAAAAGAGTAGACCGTGAGACTCAGGCCGGAAGATAAAAACCAAAGGATTTGCACATATCCATCTCACAACCTGTAACCAGCGTTCTCCATTTCACGTTTCACAAGGATAGCTCTATCCCCGAACCAGGCTTGCCGTCGTTAGACGAAAATCAACAGAATTTACCTTCCTGAAAAATATAATCGAGCAAACTGACGGGTATCCGGGGACCCACCTTTTTAAACCGGCAACAAAAGGTTACATGCAAAAAGTGGGGAAAGCATTTCTGGATATAAAACCGGTGAGTACCTATACTTTCATCCTGCAAGGCCGAAAGGCATTTGGATACTATTTATATTGACAGGGTTGGAAATGAAACCATCCAAATGCCGAGCTCGACCCAAATCCAATAATCTGTGCCCAAAAATTTAAAACCTATGTCACGAAAAGAATCGCTGATCAATCAACTTAACCTGCAGGCTCACCCGGAAGGGGGGTATTTTGCAGAAACCTATCGAAGTGACGACACAATTCCCATCCGGGAATCAGGGTCCCCGGATTACCCCGAAGGACGCTCTTACGCAACGTCTATCTATTATCTACTGACTCATGAAGATGTTTCCAATTTCCATCGCCTCAAATCGGATGAGATCTGGCACCACTATGAGGGCTCGCCGGCTACGATTCATATTATCCGGCCGGGAGGCTCGTATAGTGCCCTTAAATTGGGAACACATGTTGAGAAAGGCCAGCGCTATCAACACACCGTTCCGGGGGGAGTCTGGTTTGCCGTAACGGTCGATGATCCCGATGGTTTTTTCCTCGCAGGATGTACGGTGGCACCGGGCTTTGATTTTAAGGACTTTGAATTGGCTGACCGCAGGCAAATGCTTGACCTGTTCCCGGAACACGAAGAAATCATCCTCCGGCTCTACAAATAAATTCAGATCAGTCTTGATAATCACCGGGGGTTTTCTTCCGGATCGGGGCTGTAACAGATTTCAAGTTATAACATCTGCCAACCGGCAGGTGTGAAAAGTTGAAATCTGCATAAACCATGAGCCGAAGCCAAAGAACGCTCATTTTTTGTACGTGAAGCGTCCCGAGCGACCGCAATTCCCACGCAGTGATTTTACAAAGGCTTCTTTAGAGAACAGGCCGGCTCTTAATGCACTTTCCCCATCAGCTTCCGGATCGGTTTGGTGAACAAGAGCATTACGATTCCCCCTCCAACGGTGGTCATCACAATGATCCAGAACAATTCGGGCAATAAAGCCGGATCGGCCGCTATGGCATCCTGATCAAACTGCCCGGCCACCCGGCCGGCAATCAGATTTCCGAAGGCGATGGACATAAACCAGATTCCCATCATCTGGCCGACCAGTTTTTTGGGGGCCAATTTGGTCACGGCACTGAGCCCGACCGGGCTGAGGCAGAGTTCTCCGGTCGTGTGCAGCAAATACGTCATGATCAGCCAGGTTGGAAGGACTTCATTTCCCCCCACAACATAGTAGGAGGCGACCATCATGATCAGGAACCCGAACCCGAGAAAAATCAGTCCGAATGCGAATTTTACCGGCGTCGAGGGTTCCAGGTTCTTCCTGGCTAACCAGACCCACAACCAGCCGAAGACGGGAGCAAGGGTTATAATGAACACCGGGTTGACTGACTGCAGCCAGCTTGCAGGCATCAGCCAGCCGAAGAGTTCACGGTCGGTATACCTCTCTGCAAAAAGATTGAGAGATGAACCTGCCTGCTCGAATCCCGACCAGAAAATCGCCGAAAATATAAACAAGATTGCGATCACCCCTATTTTCTTCTGCTGGACAAGGGTAAGGTCTTCTGCCAGGTATACATAAATAAAGTAAAGGATTACCAGGGCAAAAATGACAACTCCCGAAACGTCCGCAATGGCAACCGGGTCAATCGTAACGACCCCTGACATAACCGTCACCATGAGGGCAGCAATTACCAGGCCGGTCACCCAAAGTCCGGTCCGGATCCTTGAAAATTGACGGGCCTGTTTGTCAGGATCACCCAGCTCTTCGGGTTTCGCGCCTACATCGCCCAGATAATGTTCGGTAAGTTTATACTGAATCAGGCCCAGCACCATCCCGACACCCGCAGCACCAAAACCATAATGCCAATAAATCCCCTCACCCAGGTAGCCGGTTATCAGTGGAGCCACAAACGCACCGATATTGATCCCCATATAAAAAATGGAAAAGCCGGCATCTCTCCGGGCTTGTTCATCCTCCCCGTACAAGCCGCCAACGATACTGCTGATATTGGGTTTCAGCAGGCCTGTTCCTATGACGATCAATACCAAACCGAGATAAAAGGTGTGGATCCCCGGAATCGCCATGCTGAAATGGCCCGCAGCAATAATAATTCCCCCGTACCAGATGGCTTTTCGAAGGCCGAAAAATTTATCCGCCAGCCAGCCGCCCGGCAACGCCAGCAGGTAGACGAACATGGTATAGAGGCCGTAAATAGCCGTGGCAGTCCGGTCGTCTAATCCCAGCCCTCCACGGTTAATGGCGTCCACCATAAAAAGTACAAGTATGGCTCTCATTCCGTAATAACTGAAACGTTCCCACATTTCAGTAAAAAAGAGCGTCGCCAGTCCCCGGGGATGGCCAAAGAAAGCATGACTGTGCTGCTGGATTCCGTTCGGGTCAGAATGGGTTGACATAAAACAGGATCGGGTTATATGGTTACGATGCAAGGATCATTGCGCAATATGATAATAATTGACCCGACAGCAAACAACCTGTATCCTGTTTTTAGTGTCATGCCAATCATATCACATCTTCAATCCGTTGAGAGAGCTTTTTACTTCCATCTCTGCCTGCTCGTTTCTCCTGTGTTTCCATTTCCACTTGCCCGGCGAAAGCTGTTCATTTTTGATGAATAACATGGTAAAGGCCGATGGTTTTTCATACCCCACGGCAAAACCGATTTCACTGATATACGACTCGTTCAGCCTCTCGTCTAATAATAACATTTTAGCCGCTTCCACCCGGTGATGTATAAGATAGCCCACCGGTGGAACTCCGACGTAATTTCTGAAACAGGTTGAAAAATTCCTCTGTTTCAGATGGCATTGTATCCGCATTTTTTTTACCGTACAAGTCGTTTCAAACAGGTGAGTGTTCAGGAAAATTAACGCATCCCGAACATCGGGCGGCCAGTCATTTTGCGGTGGGGCTAACTCTCTACTGTAATTTTCAAGCAGGCGGTTCAGATAGTTTGATTCCTCTATTGATTTCATATTGAATACGGTTTATTAGGTTTAACGTGTCCGGTTTTCACACTTCTCTTACATATAGGGAGAAAGTTAGGGCTTGATTGTTACAAACCTTGCCTGTTTATTAGAGCATTCTAACAGAAATGGGATGATAACTTTGCATTTATTCACAAAAATCAACTCCAATAATAATTTCCACCATGTATAAATATCTATCTTTACTTTTCCTCCTGGCTTCCGGCCTGCTGCTCATGAACTTTGCTCTGTCCGACACATCAATGGAACCTGATATGTCGAATTCGAAGGATAAAGTTTTTGAGATGAGAACCTATACCACTCATGAAGGAAAGCTCCAGGATTTGCACGATCGTTTTCGGGAGCACTCTATTGAAATCCTGTCCAGACACGGGATGGAAAGTGTGGCTTATTGGGTGCCGGAAGACCCTGAATTGTCAAACAATACCCTTATCTATATCATTACGCATGAAAGCAGAGACATTGCCGAAGAAAACTGGCAATCCTTTTTTGATGATCCGGAATGGCAAAGAGTGTATGAAGAATCTCATGCCGACGGACCTCTGGTCGATGAGGTCGAGTCTGTATTTATGAAGGCAACTCCCTATTCTCCCTTACAGTAGGCCCCGGAGTTTAAACTTTTTAAACCCTAAAAACCTGTTCTCCAATTTTTTTGCACGGCCGGGGTAAAAACAAAAAGGCCGGACGATGGATAACGTCCGGCCTCTTGTATAGGCACTTCTTACAGCCTGTATATCGCCTGGATTTAATAATGCGGGTGAGTCTCAGGGATCATTACTGATAAGTCCCCTCACTGCTCACCACACAAAACAATGTCCGGGTTCCGGCTGTTTATTTTTCAATCATTCTTTGCAAGCTCACTGGCCATGATAAAAAGCGGTTGGTTTTCAAAGCTCTTATAGTGAGGCCGGAGCCGTTCGGTGTTGTAGTGTCTTTCCACGTTCACCACTTTGTTTCGGCTGGTTACGATGTCTACCGGAATATTGCTATACCGGCCGTTATTCAATACAACGAGCCGGCCATATACATTCTCCAGAATCAAATCCAGGGCAAGGTTGCCGTAGGCCATCGGTACGATTGAATCGATGGCATCCGGATCGCCTCCCCGTACCATATAGCCAAGTTTTTGATTGATTGTATTCACGGACCGGCCATTGTTGAACTTCGGAGAGCGTTTCTTCAGTTCTTCCGAAACCAGATCCCCGATGCCTCCCAATTTTTTATGCCCGTAGGCATCCGTCGTTGCATCTTCAAATACCATCTCCCCCCCCTTGAACATCGCGCCTTCTGAAATCAGGACCATTGAATACCGGCTGGGGTTCCGATTGCGGTCATCAATCAGCAACTCGGTCAGGTTCTCAATATCAAATTCATGTTCAGGAATCACACAACGGTCGGCCGCTCCGGCCATCGTAGGCAGCATGGCGGTGAACCCGGCGTATCGCCCGAAGACTTCCATCACCAGAAATCTTTCATGAGAGCCCGCAGATGTCCTCAAATTATTGGCAAGAGAAATAGTACGGGTCACACAGGTACTAAACCCTATACAATAGTCCGTTCCCGGAACATCATTATCCATCGTCTTGGGGATCGCTATAATTTTTACCCCTTCTTTGTGAAGACGAACGCCATAACTCAATGTGTCATCTCCACCGATCGGAACCAGATAGTCAATTCCCAGATAATCCAGGTTTTTCAATACTTCCGGGGTGAGATCATTCATCTCATCGTTATACGTATCCTTGAGATGTTCAGGAACATCATTCTTCTTCACCCGGCTGGGATTGGTACGGGAAGTGTGGAGGAAGGTTCCCCCCGTTCGTCCGGCCTTGTTTACGACAGTATTGTCCAGCTCCCGATAATTATTGCTGTTATCTGCTTTATCGTCACGGATAATATCAATGGGGCCTGCCCATCCCCGGCGGATTCCGATCACTTTATATCCCTCTCTGCGGGCACGGATCGTCACCGCCCGAATCGCAGGATTTAAACCCGGAACATCCCCTCCTCCCGTTAATATTCCAATGACTCCTTTAATTTTGTTAATGTTTGGCATAGTTAGTCAATTTTAGGTTGTAAAGTTAATACTGAAGCTTCAAAGCGAACCGGGGCAACTATATAACAAATTTTTTTTGAATAATTAATCCTTAAATAAACATTCCCAAACCAATCATGCCGGGGAGAACTACCGGGCTGTAATGTTAAACCTGGAAGAAGAAGCGGTAAGTGGGCAAAAAGGATCTCACGATACTTTCAAAAACGTAAATGATGATAGACGCCATTCAAATACAAGATTGCAGTATCTTCTTTCTGAATAGAAATATCCGACACTTCGCCCATAAAAAGAGTATGGTCACCGGCTTCAACCTGTTTGTAATTTTTACATCTGATAACAGCTACCATATCCTCCAGCAGAGGAAGGCCCCGCTCATCTATCGTATAGGGAATCTGATCAAACTGTTCCTCACCGGTCTGATCGGGAATCGCGAACCGCGAACAAAGGCCGGCCTGACCTTCGTGGGGAATATGAACGTTAAAATAGTCACTCTCCATAAGAAGGTCGTGCATCCGGGATGATTTGTCCACATTAAAAGAGACGAGGGGAGGGTCCATGGATAAACTCGTAAAGGAGCCGATTGTAATTCCCCGTTTGGAGTCTTCCCGGGCAGCCGTTACAATCGTCACCGGAAAAGGCATCTGCCTCATCACCTGCTTAAGTGCCTCAGATCGTTCCTCAACCGTTTCCATACACTACTTACCTAATTTAA